>JAUXTZ010000404.1 GCA_030681095.1 Burkholderiales bacterium | reverse complement strand
ATGCCGCACCGTCGATACCCGGCTGGTGTTCGGCACGGCGACCAAAGGAGGCGGTCGGGTCTATTCGATCCCGGTGGCCATGCTGCCCGGCGCGCGCGGTGACGGGCAGCCGGTCACGACGCTGATCGAACTCGAGCCCGGCACCCAGCCGGCGCATTATTTCGCCGGACCGGCCAGCGCCACCCTGCTGCTCAGCAGCAGCGGCGGCTACGGCTTTCTGGCCCCGGTCGAGAACATGAGCTCGCGGCTCAAGGCCGGCAAGGCTTTCATCAGCTGCGCCGAAGGCGAGTCTGTCTGCAAGCCCTCGCATGTCTCGGGCAACAGCGGCTCCTCGCCCCTGAACCCGGCCACGCATGTGGCCTGCGCCTCGACCGGCGGGCGCATCCTGACCTTTGAAATCAGCGAACTCAAGACCCAGGCCGCCGGCGGCCGCGGCCTGATGCTGATCGACCTGGACGCCAAGGACACGCTGGCCGGGGCGGCGGCCTACACCCGCAGCGTGAAGATCGAAGGCATAGGCCGCGGCGGCAAGGAACGCGAGGAAACGCTGGAAATCCGCAGCCTGAACAACGCCAGGACCGCACGCGCGCGCAAGGGCAAGGCGGCCGATCTGGGCTTCAAGCCGACCGGCATCACCCGGGTCGAGTGAAGGGCTCGAAGTCGCTATTGTTTTTATAGCTGACTGCGCCCGTGGATATTGGGCTTAAGGCCTTTTTTATCGATTTTAATGGGCTGGATCTGACCGGGCCGCGGCCAGCTTTGCCTGTGTAGTGCTTCGGACAAGCCGGGTCTCGCCCCGGCGGGCGACCATCTTTCTTTTGTCTCGCCAAAAGAAAGATGGCAAAGAAAAGGCGACCCGCAGTCAGGGCCGCTGCGCGGTACCTTGCGCTGCTCGTGTCAGGTGGGGTCGGGCTCGAACTCGGCTGACGCCTCAGACAATCGCCCGCCCTGATCCACCTGCCCCTGCGCTGCTCAGCCCTGCCAGAACGGGTGGGGGGAGGAATACCAAAACCAGAGACAAAGGCGAGGATGGATTGCGGCTTTCGCCGCAATGACAGCCAGTGCGCGCTGCGCGCGCACTGGCTGCGTGATCCGTGCAGGGGTCCGTCATGTTGGCACGCGAGAGCAGCACACACGGCCAAATGGAGCTCCCCTTGTATGTTCAGGAATCTAGAATTTACAGGCCGATGATGGTTTCGGTGTGGCAGCTCGTAGTCCCCTGGGGTTATCCAAGCCCGTGAGGGAGCAAGGAGCGTCACTCCGTTTTTCAGCGATAGCCCGAACGGTTGCCTGGGCCTGTAAGCCCGCATATTGCAAGGAAGGGTATGGGTATGGAAGACGCTGTTGTGGAGACGTTTGTTGGAATCGATGTGTCCAAGTCCACATTGGATGTTTGCATTGACTCGACTTCTGAGATTTCGCATTTCGATTACGACGACACAGGCATTGGCAGTGTGTGCGCGCGCCTGAAGTTGTTGCAGCCGACCTTGATCGTGATGGAGGCCACGGGCGGTCTGGAGATGCGCCTGGCGTGCGAGCTGGCAGCGCAGGGGCTGCAGGTGGCCGTCATCAACCCGCGCCAGGCGCGTGACTTTGCCAAGGCCACCGGCCGGCTGGCCAAGACCGATCGGGTCGATGCGGCCATGCTGGCAGCCTTTGCCAAGGCGATCCGGCCGCAGGCGCGACCTCTGAAGGATGAACACACGCGCGGCCTTGACGAGCTGGTCAGCCGGCGCCGGCAACTGATTGCCAATCGGGTTCAGGAAACCCTGCGGCTCGCTACTGCCGCGACCAAGCCGATGCAAAAGAGCTTGAAAGCTCACATAGCCTGGCTGGACAAGCGCATTGCCGAGCTTGATGCCGAGTTGACTCGCCAACTCAGAGCCTCTGACGTGTGGCGCGCCAAAGACGATTTGTTGCGCGGCATACCGGGCGTTGGCGCCGTCACCACCGTGACTTTGCTGGCCAAGTGTCCCGAGTTGGGCAGCCTCAACCGGCGTGAGATCGCTGCCTTGACCGGTGTGGCGCCGCTGGCCAACGACAGTGGCAAACGTCATGGCAGGCGCTTCGTCTGGGGTGGCCGGGCCGATGTGCGTGCGGTCTTGTACATGGCCACCATCTCGTCCATGCGCTGCAATCCAAGCATCAAGGATTTTGCAGCGCGCCTCAAGCACGCAGGCAAACCTGCCAAAGTCGTTATCGTTGCCTGTATGCGCAAGTTGCTCACCATCATGAATGCGATGTTGAAAACCAACACGCCCTGGAGGTCTGAACACGGTTGACTTTGAACACGGTTGCTCCCTCGCCCAGCGGGGCGAGGGCAGGGGCGGGGGGGTGGGAGTGGGGAGTTGGACCTACTGACCCAGGTCGACCGCGGACGCAGCGTGATGCCGGCGTCAGCGACGAGAAATACTGGCTTGCGCCTTGCAGCGAAACGCGGATCGCCGGCAAATCCGGCCTAAACCGCCGCCCAGAACACCGCAAACCAGCCCTTGGGATCGGTCCAGTGCCGGACCTGTGCAAAGCTCGCCTGCCTGAGCAGCGCCGACATGCTTTCCAGCGTGTACTTGTACGAACTCTCGGTGTGAATGCGTTCGCCGGCGCGGAACATGCGTTCACCGCCGGGCCAGCGCACGGTCAGGTCGCACTGCGCCTGCAGATGCATCTCGATGCGCGACTCGGCTTGGTTGAACAGCGCGAGGTGACGCCATTGGCGCACATCGAAGTCGGCGCCCAGAAGCGTGTTGACATGGCGCAGCAGGTTTTTGTTGAAGGCCGCGGTCACGCCCAGCGCG
>JAUXTZ010000403.1 GCA_030681095.1 Burkholderiales bacterium | reverse complement strand
CGTGGATGAAATCGTGCTGGTGGATACGGATGAAATCTGCGCCGCAATCAAGGACGTGTTCAACGATACGCGTTCCATCCTGGAACCGGCGGGCGCGCTCAGCATCGCGGGTGCCAAGGCCTATGCCGCGCGCCACAAACTCAAGGATAAAACCCTGGTCGCCATTGCCAGCGGCGCCAATATGAATTTCGACCGCCTGCGCCACGTGGCGGAGCGCGCCGAATTGGGCGAGCAGCGCGAAGGCATCCTCGCCGTCACCATCCCCGAGACGCCGGGCAGCTTCAAGAAATTCTGCACCCTGCTCGGGCCGCGCAACATCACCGAATTCAACTACCGCTTCGCCGATCCGAAAGTGGCGCACGTGTTTGCGGGTATCGAGTTGCACGAACGCGGCGACATCACCCAGCTCATCAGCGTGTTGAAAAAAGTCGGCATCACCGCACTCGACCTCACCGACAACGAAATGGCCAAGCTGCACATCCGTCACCTCGTCGGCGGCCGCGCGCCCCTGGCCCAAAACGAACTGCTCTACCGCTTCGAATTCCCCGAACGCCCCGGCGCGCTGATGCGTTTTTTAACCAGCATGAGCAAAGGCTGGAACATCAGCCTATTCCACTACCGCAACCACGGCACCGACTACGGCCGCGTGCTAGTCGGCATCCAAGTCCCGCCGCAAGAAAAGCCAGCGTTTCAAGTGTTCCTGGACAAGTTGGGTTACGCTTATTGGGATGAGAGCAAAAACCCGGCGTATAAATTGTTTTTGGGTTGAGCCGGAACGTGTAGCGCCGGCATCCTGCCGACATGCAAGCAGGATGCTTGCGCTACAAAAGCCCGAATTTTCCAATTTACTCGGGCCAATACTGGCACTCTTCAAATCTAAGATAGTTTGGTTTTTCGGGGCCCCTCTGCACCGCCGAGTAGCGCAGCCAAGCCGGGGAATTCGGCGAGGACCTGTCTGAGCGCGTGGCCGCGCAGCGGATCGCGCGAATCAATGAATCAATGGAATCAATGGCAGGAATCAATGGGGTCAGACACGATTTTCATCACGCATGCGTGGCATGCTTAAGCTGCGACTTCGACATACTCCACTTGGCTGCTTGGCGCGGGGAGCGGAAGCCCATCTTCGCGCAGCCCATCGAGATGAAACTTGATCGCTTTTTGAATCAGTTTTTCGGTCTCTTCAACCGATGTGCCGGTGACAATGCAGCCGGGTAAATCCGGAACATAAGCAGCGTAGTTGGTGTCAGTTTTTTCAATCACGATAGCGTAGCGCATTTTAGACCCTCACTTTTTAAGCCCTGCTTGCTTCAGAATGCTGTTAAGCGTACCCGGAGGGACATCATCGCTTGGTTTGCCTGCCACGGTGACTCGCCCAGGTTTTATGGAATGCTTAAATTGCTGGTGGCTGCCTCTCGTGGCAACCACATACCAGCCGTCTGCCTTAAGTCTCTCTAAAACCTCGGTGAATTTCATTTCGTACAGGATAACATTTCCCAGGAAAAACGGCATGTTGCGGTGTGTTCACTGGGGATTGTTTACCTTATCGTCGCCCTAACCTGCCTAATCCAAACCGTCTTCGCATTCACAAACTCATGTATCCCGTGATGCGATAACTCCCGCCCAAACCCCGACGCCTTCACCCCCCCAAACGGCAAGCGCGGATCCGATTTCACTATGCCATTGATGAAAGTACACCCCGCCTGAATTTGCGTGGCTAAAGTTTCAGCCCGCGCCACATCTTTGCACCAAATCGACGACCCCAAGCCGAACTTGGTTTCATTCGCGATTTGAATCGCGTGCGCCTCGCTCTCGGCGCGAATCACGATCGCGACCGGGCCGAAGAGTTCCTCGTGATAGGCACGGGTCTTAGCGGTAACGTGATCGAGAATCGAGGGAGGGTAGTAGAAGCCTTCGCGCGCATCCGGCTGGCAGCCGGTGAGCGCGACGGCGCCTTGGGCGATCGAGTCGGTGACTTGTAGATGCAAGGTCTCGCGCAAATCGAGCCGGGCCATAGGGCCGATTTGCGTCGCATCTGCCGTCGGGTCGCCGAGGGTGAGGGCTTCGGTTTTGGTTTTGAATTCGTGCAAAAACGCCTCGGCGATTTCGGGCACCAGGATGAAGCGCTTGGCGGCGATGCAGGATTGGCCGCAATTCATGAAGCGCGAGGCCACCGCCATATTGCTGGTGAAATCCAGATCCGCGTCACGCAATACGATGAAAGGATCGGAGCCACCCAACTCAAGCACGCATTTTTTCAAATGCTGCCCGGCCGCGGCCGCCACTTTACGCCCGGCGGCTTCGGAACCGGTGAGGGTGACCGCCTGCACATGCGGGCTCGCGATCACGTCGACCACTTGATCTACTTCGATCATCAGCGTCGTAAATAAGCCTTCCGGTAAACCGCTGTCGCGGAAGATCGATTCAATCATTTGCGCGCATTGCGGCACGTTGGAGGCATGCTTCAACACCACTGCATTGCCTGCCATCAACGCCGGGGCGGCTGCGCGGAAGACTTGCCAGAATGGGAAATTCCACGGCATGACCGCCAACACCACGCCCAGCGGGTAATGCGCGACATAGCTTTTGCCCGCATCGGATTCCACCATTTCGGGCTTCAAAAATGATTCGGCGTACTCCGCGTAGTAATCGCAGCCCCCCGCGCATTTTTCGACCTCGGCGCGGGATTCACGTAACAGCTTGCCCATTTCCTGGGTGATGAGCGTGGCGTATTGGTCGCGATGTACGCGGAGATGAATGGCCACGTCGCGTAATATTTCGGCACGGTGAGTGAACGATGTTTGCGCCCAAGCTGTCTGTGCATCGTGAGCTTTTTCCAAGGCGATGGCTAATCGATGACTGTCCCAACTCGGGTAAGTATGCATGACCTTATTGACGCTCGGGTTGAGGCTCACGTAGGGCATTGTGTTATCCTTATTACCGGCGCAACACCGCGCCACAGGCCTTAATATAGCAGGTATGTTCAGAATCTTTCAGGGCCTCGGCATGCCACTTTTGGCGCGACTCACCGCCGCCCTTTTCATCGCGCTACAATTTATTTTCCTCCCCGCGTTCGCCGCGTCGGACGACGATTTTCTTGCCGCGCGCGATGCTTTCAACGCGCGCAATTCCGCGCGCCTCGATCAGTATGCCAGCAAATTGCAAGAACATTCGCTCGCACCGTTTGTACGGTATTGGCAACTCTCGCTCAATCTCGATGCCGCCAAAGCAGAAGAAGTGAAAGCCTTCTTGGATGGTTATAGCGATGTTTACGTTTCCGACCGCCTACGTGCTGACTGGCTGAAGGCACTGGGCAAACAAAAGCAATGGGCGTTGTTTCAAACCGAACTCCCGCTCTTGGTGAATGAAGATACGGAGGTCAGCTGCTATCAACTGCAAGCGCGCCTAGCACTGCTACCCACCGACAAAGCGCCATTAACCGAGGCCAAGCGCATCTGGTTTTCCGCCTCCGATCTGGCCAGCAGTTGCAATCCGCTGTTCGAGCAACTCGCCGATGAAGAATTGCTGAGTGTCGACGACGTGTTCGCACGCCTGCGCCTGGCTTTGGAAGCGGGCAATGTGAGCGTCGCACGCTATGTCACGCAATATCTGCCCAGCAAATATCAAAGCGGCGTGAAAGCATTGGAAACGGTCGCCAGCAATCCATCGCACTTCTTGGAAAAGCGCAGCTATGACCTATCCACGCGCGGCGGGCGCGAGATGGTGCTGTTCGCCATTCACCGCATCGCGCGCACCGACCCGGAGCAGGCGATTCATCGCTGGGAATCAATCAAGTCACAGTTCAGCCCCGAAGAACAAGCCTACGTCGCGGGCCAAATCGCGCTGCATCTGGCGCGCCGGCATGAACCCAACGCACTAGCTTGGTTCGGTTATGCGAAGGATGCGCCGCTCTCTGATTTTCAGTTGGGATGGAAAGCACGCGCCGCGATGCGCTCGCAAGATTGGAATGCCTTGCTCTCCGCCATCGCCTGGATGGGCGAAACCGAAAAGCGCCGCCCCGAATGGCGCTATTGGTATGCGCGCGCGTTGAAATCCCTGGGCCGGCCGGTCGCGGCGGATGAGCAATTCGCCGTCTTATCGCGCGAGCATCATTTTTATGGCCAGCTCGCGAGCGAGGAATTGGGCGCGATCATTGGCCCGGTCATGGCGACTTACAAACCGACGGAAGACGAAATCAAAACCATCGCCAACAACCCCGCCCTGCAACGCGCGCTGGCCTTGTACCGACTCAACCTGCGCCTCGAAGGCGTGCGCGAATGGACCTGGGGCATTCGTAAATTCGACGACAAACAACTGCTCGCGGCGGCGGAATTGGCGCGCCGCAATGAGCTCTATGACCGCGCCATCAATACCGCCGATCGCACCCAGCAATTGCATGATTTCAGCTTGCGCTACCCTTCGCCGCATCGCGAGACAATGCAGGGCTATACCAAGTCGCTCAATCTGGATGATGCCTGGGTGTATGGCCTGGTGCGGCAAGAAAGCCGCTTCGTGCAAGTCGCCAAATCCAGCGTCGGCGCATCGGGCATGATGCAGCTGATGCCCGCCACCGCCAAATGGGTCGCGAAAAAACTCGGCATGAAAAGTTTCAGCATCGGTGTGGTGACCAAGCTCGACACCAACTTCGCGCTCGGCACGTATTACATGAAGCATGTGCTGGATACCTTGAGCGGCAGCCCGGTGCTCGCTACCGCTGCCTACAATGCCGGTCCTGGCCGCGCGCGAAAATGGCAAGAGATGAAGCCGATGGAAGCCGCAGCTTATGTCGAATCCATCCCCTTCAACGAAACCCGCGACTATGTGAAGAAGGTGATGAGCAACAGCGCCTACTACGCAGCGCGCTTTGGCGATCCGCTCACTTCACTCAAGAAGCGACTGGGCATCATTCCCGGCAAGTCGAAGGAAGAGTTGCCGAGCGACGAGCCTTAATATTCACCCCGAAAATCTTGCCACAGAGATCACAGAGGACACAGAGAAACCCCACCGCTGAGACGAGCGTATGTTTTTTCTCTGTGTCCTCTGTGCCCTCTGTGGCAAAAATTTTTTTGTTAGGCACACCCCATGAACACCCGCCAACGCTGGGATATTTTCTGCACGGTCGTCGATAACTACGGCGACATCGGTGTGTGCTGGCGGCTCGCGCGCCAACTCGCCGCGGAGCAAGGCTTGACGGTGCGGCTGTGGGTAGACGATCTGGAGGGTTTCGCCAAACTCGCGCCCCAGCTCGACCCGCAACAAGATCAGCAACAACTCAAGCACGTGGAAATTTGGCGCTGGCGCAC
>JAUXTZ010000399.1 GCA_030681095.1 Burkholderiales bacterium | reverse complement strand
GCATGATGTGCGCCGCGCAAGCGGGACAACGCGGACGGCGGGTGCTGTTGATCGAGCATGCCGACAAGCTTGGTGAGCGCATCCGCATCTCCGGCGGCGGGCGCTGCAATTTCACCAACCGCGAGGTGAGCGCTGCCAACTATCTGTCGCAGAATCCGCATTTTTGCCGCTCGGCGCTGGCGCAATATTCCCAACACGATTTTGTTGCGCTGGTCGAGCACCATCGCATCCCTTTTGAGGAGCGTGATCATGGCCAACTGTTCTGCGTCGAAAGTGCTACGCGCATTATCGACATGCTCAAACGCGAATGCGATCAGGGCGGCGTGCAATGGGCGATGCCATGCAAGGTTGAGGGCGTGCAGTCACTGGGTGGCAATGATGGTACGCGTTTTAGCGTCAACACCTCACAGGGCAATTTTCATTGCCAATCGCTGGTGATCGCCAGCGGCGGGCTGGCCGCGCCCAAGCTCGGCGCAACGCCTTTTGGTTATCAGATTGCGGAGCAATTCGGCCTGCCTGTCATCCCACCCAAGCCGGCCTTAGTCCCCCTGGCCTTGGCCCCGGAAATCTTGACACCCTTGCAGCCGCTCTCCGGCGTATCCATCGAAGCCATGACCAAAGTGCTCGGTGGCAAGCAGGCATTTCGCGAGCATGTGCTCATCACACATCGTGGCTTATCTGGTCCGGCTATTTTGCAGATTTCAAGTTACTGGCAGATGCAGGAATATGCAGAACCCGGCGTCAAAAAGCAGCCGATCGCGATTGCACTATTGCCCGGATTGGATGTCAATAATTGGCTGGCCGAACATCGGCACGCCAAGGCGCTGCTCGCGACTCTGCTCGCAGAAAAAGTGCCGCGCCGTTTTGCACAAGAGTGGTGCCAGCTTCACGGCTGGACGAAGCCGATGGCGGAATTTTCTAACAAGGAAATCAACACCATCGCGCAAGCCTTGCAGGGCTGGCCCTTGATGCCTGCGGGCACGCTGGGTTACAACAAGGCCGAAGTGACATTGGGTGGCGTGGACGCGCGCGCACTCAACTCCAAAAACATGGAAGCCGAAACCGCGCCGGGACTGTTCTTTATCGGCGAGGTGGTCGATGTAACCGGCTGGCTCGGCGGCTACAATTTTCAATGGGCATGGTCATCCGGCTGGGTGGCGGGTCAGGCTGCGTGATTCACCACGAACCAGGCAAAGGTATGGAATTTTCTCGACGGATATAGTCTAACTTTTGCCAGGTTGCGTGCTTCAGTGAATAAGGCCCGGTTCACGCCGAGTAATGTAACGCTGTCAGCCTTATCGCTTTCGAAGCGTTAATAATGGCAAAGCCGTACCTACTAGAGGATAAGTCATGCGCTCATATCTGTTCGCTTTTGCCATCGTCTTATTTCTGTCGGGTTGTGCCAACCCGCGCTATCAAACTGTTTACCGCTACGAAGCGCCGACCGATGCAAGTGCCCGCGCATGCCTGCAAACCTGCGAGCCCAAGCTCGCCGCCTGCCAAACCAGCTGCCAACACCGCTACCAGTCTTGTCTGAAAGAGATTGAACCCTTGGTGGATACTCGCCACAACGAAGCGCTCAAACGCTACGAGAACGAGTTGGATCGCTATCGACTCGAACTACAACACTATCAGCTGCAGCTATCGCTGGGCTGGGGCTACCACTCGATGTGGTATGACCCATGGCCCTACTACTACCCTTGGCCCGAACCGTATTACGCCCCGCCGAACCCACCACACAAACCCACGCGCGACGAGGCATTTAACCGCGTACGGAAAGAACGCTGCGAAAGCGATTGCGGCTGCCAACCGATCTACGATGCGTGCTTCTTAAGCTGTGGCGGGAAGATGTTTCCCGAAGTGAAATGCATCGCTAATTGCCCTAAGGACAAGTGACGCGTGCTGCCCTTTTTCAAAGCATTTGAATTGACGCCATATAAGTATCTCAGCGCCTTATCAGGTCTGGATAAAACCCAATATTCCCTATAAGATCATTCGGCTTGCTGACTCACCATTAGAGAGCCCATAACATGACGACAAGACGACGTTTTCTCCAAACGCTGGCCGCCATTCCACCTGCCCTGTTAGTGGGTCCTAGTTTGTCTGCTACCGCTACTGCCGATCCCTCGCGCCTCGCTTTGGTGTTCGGCAACAGCGCCTACCGCGATGCGCCGCTGACCAATCCCGGTAATGATGCGCGCGCCATGTCCAGCCTGCTCGATCAGGCTGGCTTCACCGTCGATTCACACCTGGATGCCACACGCACCAGCATGATTGCGGCCATCGAAAAATTTGGCGCCGCCATCCAGCGTCCGGAAACCAAGCAAGTGCTTTTTTACTACGCGGGCCATGGCGTGCAACTCGACTGGCGCAATTATCTGTTGCCAGTCGATGCCGTGGTCGAAAAAGCAGATCAACTTAAACAGCGCTGCGTCGATCTCGGTATGCTCCTTGGCCAACTGGGTAAAGCCAAGGACAAAACTTTCATCATCATTCTCGATGCCTGCCGCAATAATCCCTTTGGCCGCGTGTATCGGCCGCAGCAGAAGGGCCTCTCTCAATTCGATGCGCCGGTCGGCAGCCCGCTCGCCTATGCCACTTCGCCCGGCAACGTGGCTTCCGACGGTAGCGGCAAGAATGGTTTGTACACAGAAAACCTGATACGCGAACTCTCTCAACGCAACACGCGCATCGAGGATGCCTTGAAGCGCG
>JAUXTZ010000386.1 GCA_030681095.1 Burkholderiales bacterium | reverse complement strand
CCGCATCTCCATCGTCTGGTCTGTGCAGCAGGCGCTTGCGAATGAGCTACTGCAAAGCCCCCCTGCCGAGTTGTGCGAGCGCGTCGCCCAAGCGGGAAAAATGCAACTGGGTAAACTGGAATTGATCACTTCCGCCGCCGCGTTTCCCTTGCACTTGATTGAACCGCGACAATTGGTGAAGCCACGCGTGGCGCTGATCGGCGATGCTGCGCATCAAGTGCACCCGCTCGCAGGTCAGGGCGTGAATCTGGGTTTTGGCGATGCGCGCGAGTTGGCGTCTGTGCTGATGAATCGGGGAGCGCGCGATGTCGGCGACGGTTTGTTGTTGCGGCGCTATGAACGTGCGCGGCGGGAAGAAATCCTCGCCATGGCTTTGGCTACCGACGGGCTGCAAGGCCTGTTCAATAACGCTCAGCCGCTGTTGGGCTGGGCGCGCAATAGGGGTTTATCGATGACGAATCGCTTTACCTGGGTTAAGCACCAACTCGTTAAACAGGCCTTGGGTAACCATTAATTTTTTTAAACGGAAGGACGAATGATGCTGACAAAATGGATAGCAAGTATTGCACTTGCAAGCTTAATCGTAAGTGGAAACGCGCAGGCCGATGAAGCATCAGTGAAAAAACTGTTGGAAGAGCGCTTGCCCGACTTGCCGGTGCAGCAAGTGAAGAAAGCGCCCACGCCGGGTTGGTATGAAGTGTTTTCGGGCGACAAGCTGTTTTATGTCGACGAAAAGGCCGATTTTGTTTTTGTCGGCTCGATCATCGATGCCAGGAGCAAGCGCAATTTGACCGAAGAGCGTATCCGCGATTTGATGCGGGTGAAATTCGAAGCGCTGCCCTTCGACGACGCGATCAAAATCGTCAAGGGCGACGGCTCGCGCAAAGTCGCGGTGTTCGAAGATCCGGATTGTCCTTTTTGCAAGCAAGTAGAAGCGAATTTGGCGCAACTGAACAACTATACCTTGTATGTATTTTTATACCCGATAGAGCAGTTGCATTCGGATGCAATCAACAAATCCAAGAAGGTATGGTGCGCCAAAGATCGTCCCAAGGCTTGGCTCGATTTGATGCTGAAAAACCAAGTACCCCAGAACAAAGGGGACTGCGCTACGCCGGTTGCACGCAATATCGAACTCGCGGGCAAACTCAATATTGCAGGCACACCAGCGGTGATTTTCGAGGATGGCCGCTTGGTTCCCGGCGCGATTCCAAAAGAACAAATCGAAAAATATCTATCGGAAGCGACCGCGCGTAAAACCGAGGCGAAGCCCAAGGCAAACGGCAAGTAATGGCCACGCATTGGGATGAAGTGTACGCCGCGCCGGACTATATTTTCGGCAAAGCGCCCAATGCGTTTCTCGTCTCGCAGCAAGCGCTACTGAAACCTGGATATCGTGCGCTGGCGGTGGCCGATGGTGAAGGCCGCAATGGCGTGTGGCTGGCCGAACAAGGCTTAGATGTGCTGTCGGTGGAGTATTCCCTGCCGGCAGTAGAAAAAGCCAAGCAACTCGCGCAAGAGCGCGGCGTAGTTTTGGCATTCGAAGTGGCGGATGTGCTGACGTGGAATTGGCCGGTCAACGCGTACGATATCGTGGCGGCGATCTTCATACAGTTCGCCAGCCCTGCCGACCGGGCCACGCTATTTCAGCACATCAAAGCCGCGCTCAAGCCTGGTGGCTACTTGATCATGCAGGGCTATACACCGAAGCAACTGGAATACAAAACCGGCGGCCCGCCTTATGCGGAGAATATGTACACGCCTGCGTTACTGCGCGCTGCGTTTGCCGATATGGAAATAGTGCATTTGGCCGAACACGAAGAATTCATCGCTGAAGGCACGAAGCATTACGGCATGTCGGCGTTGATTGATTTGGTGGCGCGGAAGCGCGCTTAGGTAAAACCTTCCTAGCTTTTGCACTTCCCGCTTTTATCCACTTTCATCCAGCGATAGAGCCAATCCTTGGCGCGCTGACGCGCGTGCCGGGTGGCGATTTGTTCCTCTGGCCCTTGATCGGGACGGAAATCGAAGGCACGTCGGGACAGCGGATAGTATTGCAGCTCCACCGGCACGCCGCGCTCGTAGAGCGTGTAGAAGGCGCGCCCGACGCTCATCCGCCGTAGTTCAAAATCTTGCTCGCCGATCATCATCAGCATCGGCGTGGTGATCTGCGTTAACTCAGGTGCAACTCGGAATAATTGATCCGGCTCCGGCGCATTGGGGTTTTGCATGTGGCCGTAATAGCTGACGATGGCGGCGATATCTTTGCCGCGTTTCGCGGCGAGGCGGATGGCGTAATAGGGGCCGCGCGACTGGCCGACGATGCCCACCGGAATCTTGCAGGCGCTGGGGTGCTTCATCAGGAAATCCATGGCGGCTTCCACATCCAATTCGGTGTCTGGGTTATGCTCGGACGGCCAGCGCTCGATCATGCGGCCGCTTTGCCAATCCGGCATGACCACCAGAAAGCCTTGTTCGGCTAGTTCAGTGATGTGCTTGCGTTCGTTCTCGTCGATGCCGCGTTTGGCGTGGATGAACAGCACCGGTGGGAAGGGGCCTTTCCCGGCGGGCAGGGCAATATCGACCGGGACGTCTACATCGCGCGATTTCACCGTGGTTTGCTGTATGGTGATTTCCTTGGCGAGAGTAGGGGAGCTTGCGAGCGCGAGAAGGAGCAGGCTGCAAAAACGGAACATGGTGGTCTCCTGAAATTTTTTCGATCATAGCATCGCCCGAAAGCTCAGGCGAGTGACTAAAATACCCTCAAAGCATGACTGCCATCCAACCCGCCTCATTATCCCCGCGCGCCAAGAGCCTGGTACGGCTGTTGGTCATGGTCGAACTTTCGCTCGTGTTGCACTTGGCGATTATTTTCGGCATCCAAGTCGGTGCGGTGGAGCGCGGTAGCCAGGCACGCCCAGCGATTGAGGCGCGGTTGATGCCGGCTCCGCCCATGCAGGATGCGCCGCCGCAGCAAATTCTGGTGAAGGCGATCGATCGACCCATCAAGAGTCGGGTGGAGGAATATCAGCCACCACCCCAAGCGCTGCCAAGCGATAGTACGAAAGCACAAGCAGAGCAGCACAAGCCCGGATTGCCCGAGGCGGCGGCGAGCCCTACCCTGTTCGATGCGCCGTTGCCGCTTGATCCCACGTATTACCCGGCGCGTGAGGTAGATGAGCACCCGGCGCTGGTGAGCCAGGTGCGCCCGGATTACCCTGCCAAAGCGGTCAAAGCGGAGGTAAAAGGCGACGTGCTGGTACTATTCATGCTCAATGAAAACGGCAGCGTGGATGAAGTCTCGGTGCTGGAAGAAAACCCGCCCGGATATGGGTTCGACGCGGCGGTGAACGAGTGGCTCAAGCAGGCTCGCTTTAAGCCGGCCATGCGCAAGGGCCGCGCGGTGAAATCGCGGGTGGTGTATCGCGTTAACTTCGAACCTTAATTACCAAAAATGGGGGTGGAAAATGATCGGCAAGAAAAATATTGTATTTGGTTTTTTGTTCTTGGTGCTTACCGCGGCGCTCGGGCCGTACATGGTGAAGACGATGCTGCCCACTGCGGGGGATGCGCAAAACGCGCGGGTGGCAGCGACCGGCAAGCTGGCGGAGGTGGTGCAGAGCAACTACGACGACCCGGAAACGCTGGCCAAGATTGCGCCGGACAAGCTAGCCCAACTCAACAGCGCAGCCATCCTCGGCATCAATCAGCAGATCAACGCACGTGCGCCAGTTGACTCGATCAAGGGCGGGCCACATGCGCATGGCAACCTGGAAGCGCTGCTGAATATCGCAGTCGGGGTCGTGCTGTGTTTCGTGACGTGCAAGCGCGCCTGGATGAAGCAAGTGATCAGTTGGGCTTTTATCCTTGGCACGGTGCTGCATTCGGGTATGTTGATACTGGGCGCGGTGTTGGATCAAGCCTGGGCGTGGCAAGTGGTTAACACCGGCGCTGGCCCGATCCTGATTCTGCTGGGCTTGCTACTGGCGGGCATGGCGACGGCGGTGGGATTTAGAGGCGAGATCGTGCGGGATTAAGGCATTTCACCGCGAAGGAAAATCTGATTACTTTTGGGTTCCTTCGCGGTAAACAGGTTTTTTCTTAAGGTGCTTTCGGCAACAACACCCAGATCTTCCCCTGTTGGCGCATCGCGCCGGCTTGCTTGCCCGCTGCTTCACCAAACCCCCAAAAGAAATCCGCGCGCACCACGCCTTTGATTGCGCCGCCGGTATCCTGCGCCAGCATCAGGCGGTTGAGCGGTTGCGCGCTATTGGGAAAAGTGGTGGCGAGATAGACCGGGCTGCCCAAGGTTACCGCGCGCGGATCAACGGCAAGGCTGCGACCGCCGGTGAGGGGCACGCCCAGCGCACCCGGCGGCCCATTGGGTGATGGCGGCAATTCGCGAAAAAATACATAGCTGGCATTATTGTTAAGCAGTGTCGGTAGCTTCTCTGGATTGCGCATGCCCCATTGCTTAATCCCTTGCATCGAAGCTTGATCGACGCTCAGCTCGCCCATCTCAACCAGTTTTTTTCCGATCGAAACATAGGGGTGGCCATTCTGATCGGCATAACCCACGCGTACCACTTCGCCCGATTCCAATTGCACCCGACCCGAGCCCTGGATTTGCAGGAAGAACAAATCCACCGCATCGTCGACCCAGAGCAATTCCTTTCCAGTGAGCGGCGCGCGCCCCGCTTCGATCTCGGAACGGTTGTAATAGGGAAGGACGCGATTGCCCACCGCGCGGCCGCGCAGCCGGTAATTTTTGAGTTCCGGATAGAGGTTGGTGAGATCGATGATCAACATATCCTCCGGCACGGCATACAGCGGAAAACGGTAACGGCTGGTCGGTGTGCGGCTGCCGAAGAGTAGGGGTTCGTAGTAGCCGGTAATCAGGCCGCTGTCGTTGCCGTCAGTCGTGCTGAGTTGATGCGGGAGCAGCCAGCGCTCGAAGAAGACACGCACCGCCGCATCGTCTTGCGGTGTGTGTTTTGTCGCGGCTTCGCACACGGTTTGCCACGCGGATTGTTTTTTGAGCGGTCCGCAACTGGCTAAAAATGCCGGCCAGGCGGCCAGCGCATCATTCTCGGCCCAGCCCGGCAATTGCGCCCAATCGGCAGGTTTTAAAACTGCGCTGGGCGGCACAGGAGGCGGGGTGACCGGCGGTGTGGGCGCGATGGCGCAACCGCCGAGAAGAACGATCAGGGGAATGGCTAACCAGCGTAGACGCGTGAGCATGGAAGAAAAATCTCGGTAAAAAGTTGCGTAAAGTAAAACTCGTGTAACGAGTCTAAGTCCCTCTCTCCCGCTTGCGGGAGAGAGCTAGGAGAGAGGGAAACGGTCATGGCGAGCTTAATTTTCCAGCGTGGCCACTGCCATGACCGTTAGTATAGCAATGGCGGCTAAGCGCCATTTTTCAATTGACGATGAAACGGCGGGAAATGATGGACTTGGTCTGGTTATTGCTGGAAGCGGGTGTAGCACTATTCTTACTGGTATTCATTGTTTGGTTCACGCTACCGAAGAAAAATAAACAAGACGACGAACAGAAATAATCGTTTGGGGATCGGGCTTATTCCGCCACGAACAACCGATTAAATCAGTGCAGCACTCGCGGCATGCTGAGTGTGAATTCAGATATCTCCGCATCGAATTTGGTGCCATCTTCCGCCACCATTTGATACGTGCCCTTCATGGTGCCCACCGGCGTGGCGATGGCGGAACCGCTGGTGTATTCGAAGCTCTCGCCCGGTTTCAAAAGAGGCTGCTCGCCCACGACGCCTAGGCCGCGCACTTCCTGCACACTGTTGGCGGCATCGGTGATGACCCAATGGCGGCTGATCAATTGCGCCGGGATCGAACCGGTGTTGGTGATGGTGATGGTGTAGGCGAACACATAGCGATCTTGCTCCTCGCTCGATTGCTCGGGAATGTATTCCACCTCGGTGGTCACTTGGATTTCGTATTTTTTGCTGTCGGCCATTCCGCTATTGCACCTCAATTTACGCGCATAGGCAAGGAAAGCGGTTTGCGGGTAAAATGCAAGGCTTTGTTTGGGATGAAGGAATCGTCATGGGAAGCAACTACCGTATCGCGCCGAGCATTCTCTCGGCGAATTTCGCCAAGCTAGGCGAGGAAATCACCAATGTCATCGCCGCCGGTGCGGACATTATCCATTTCGACGTAATGGACAACCATTATGTGCCTAACTTAACCATCGGCCCCTTGATCTGCGAGGCAATTCGCCCGCTGACCGACGCCATCATCGATGTGCACCTGATGGTAAAACCGGTGGATCGCATCATTCCCGATTTTGCCAAAGCCGGTGCCAACATCATCACCTTCCACCCGGAAGCCTCCGAGCACATTGATCGCACCCTGGCGCTGATCAAGGAAAACGGCTGCCAAGCAGGTCTCGTGTTCAACCCAGCGACTCCGCTCGATCTGATGGATCACGTGATGGACAAGATCGACATGATTTTGCTGATGTCCGTCAACCCCGGCTTCGGCGGCCAAAGTTTTATTCCCGAAGCGCTGACCAAGCTACGCCTCGCGCGCCAGAAAATTGACGCCTATACGGCGAAGACCGGCAAGAAAATTTGGCTCGAAATCGACGGCGGCGTGAAGACCAACAACATCGCTGAAATCGCCCGTGCGGGTGCCGATACCTTTGTGGCCGGTTCCGCCGTGTTCGGCGCGGCGAAGGATAGCGATGCACACCGCTACGATACGATCATCGGCGCGCTGCGCGCTGAGTTGGCGAAGGTTTAAGTCGGCACATCATGTCTGCTGTGATACAAGCTAAAGCCGACTTCCCGCTGCCGCTTGCGGTTAAAGCCGTGGTCATCGACCTCGACGGCACGCTGCTCGACACAGCGCCGGATCTGGCCGATGCCGCGATGGCGATGGCGAGCGAGTTGAGTTTGCCGCCGATTGATCTGGCGACGGTGAAAACCTACATCGGCAACGGCGTGTCGCGCTTAGTGAAGCGCGTGCTGACACGGCAGATGGATGCCGAACCCGATGCCGAATTGTTTGGCCGTGCCTTGCCGCTGTATGAAAAGCACTACGGCGCGCATGTGAGTCGCAAGAGCCGTGCTTTCCCCGGTGTGGTGGAAGGCTTGGCCGCGCTCAAGCAAGCTGGGTTTCGCATCGCCTGCATCACCAACAAGGCGGAAAAATTCACCGTGCCGCTGCTGAAAGACACGGGGCTGTTCGATTACTTCGAATTGATTCTCTCCGGCGATACCCTGCCCAAGAAAAAGCCCGACCCGCTGCCGCTGCTGCATGCGTGCAAAGAATTCGGCATTCAACCCGCTGATCTGCTGCTGATCGGCGACTCGCTCAATGACGCGCAAGCCGCCCGCGCCGCCGGTTGCCCCGTGTTCGTGGTGCCCTACGGCTACAATCGCGGCCGCGATGTGCGCGAGCTGGATGTGGATGCGATCGTGCCTAGCCTGCTGGAAGCGGCGAAGGCCGTGGTAAAAGGCTGAGGATGAAAAAGGATATCACTCGCGTATTGCGATGGCGCCCCTAGCGCACATGCTAGGGACGGGCCATTTTATCGCCCGAGTGATGACCTTTTTTCGGAGCCAAGCCAATGACTGAACAAGAATTCAATCAGCTAGCCCTTGCTGGCTACAACCGCATCCCCGTGGTGCTCGAGATGCCGGCCGATCTCGACACCCCCTTATCCGTTTATCTCAAGCTCGCCAACCAGCCATACTCCTACCTACTCGAATCGGTGCAGGGCGGCGAGCGTTTCGGGCGCTATTCCTTCATCGGCTTGCCGGCGCGGACGCGTTTGATCGTGCACGCGCATCAAGTCGCAGTCGAGACCGACGACTGCATTGTCGAAACGATTGAGACTGACGATCCGCTCGCCTTTGTGCAAAGCTTTTCCGCCCGCTATCGCGCCGCAACCTTGCCCGGATTGCCGCGTTTCGGCGGCGGTCTGGTCGGCTATTTCGGCTACGACACCGTGCGCTATATCGAGAAGAAGCTGGCCAAAACGCACAAGCCGGATGTGATTGGCGCGCCGGATATTTTGCTGTTGCTGTCGGAAGAATTGGCGGTGGTGGACAACGTATTCGGCAAGCTCTATCTGATCGTCTATGCCGATCCCAGCGCACCGAACGCCTATCCCGAAGCGCAGCGGCGCTTGAATGAATTGCGCCGGCAATTGCGCGCGCCAGTGGAAGCGCCTCACGCCACGCCGTTGCCGGCGCAAGCCGCGCAGTCCGAATTCGGCGAAGCTGGATTCAAAGACGCGGTGGAAAAAGCCAAGCACTACATTCTCGATGGCGACATCATGCAAGTGGTGTTATCGCAGCGCATGAGCCAACCCTTCGACGCGCACCCGCTCACTTTGTATCGCGCGCTACGTAGCCTCAACCCCTCACCCTATATGTTCTACTGCGATTTCGGCGCATTTCAAGTGGTGGGCGCTTCGCCCGAAATTTTGGTACGTTTGGAGCAAGGTACGGTCACCGTGCGCCCCATCGCCGGCACCCGCCCGCGCGGCAAGACGGCCGACGAAGATCGCGCCTTGGCCGAGGATTTGCTGGCGGACCCGAAAGAACGTGCCGAGCATTTAATGTTGATGGATTTGGGGCGCAATGATGTGGGGCGCGTGGCGCAAACCGGCAGCGTGCGCGTGACCGAAAACATGCTGATCGAGCGCTACTCGCACGTGATGCATATTGTCTCCAACGTGGATGGCACGCTCAAAGCCGATCTCAATGCAATGGACGTGCTGCGCGCTACCTTTCCCGCCGGCACCGTGTCCGGCGCGCCGAAAGTACGCGCGATGGAAATCATCGACGAATTGGAGCCGACCAAGCGCGGCATCTATGCTGGGGCGGTGGGTTATCTTGGCTTCAACGGTGATATGGATCTGGCCATCGCCATCCGCACTGCAGTGGTCAAAGACGGCACGCTCTATGTACAAGCCGGCGCCGGCATCGTTGCCGATTCCGTTCCCGCCAGCGAATGGACCGAAACCTGCAACAAGGCCCGCGCCGTGCTGCGTGCGGCGGAGCTGGCATTAAGCGGACTGGATACGCGGCATGAATGAGGTGATGACATGCTTCTGATGATCGATAACTACGATTCCTTCACCTACAACCTGGTGCAATATTTTGGCGAGCTGGGGCAAGCGGTGCAGGTGTACCGTAACGACGAGATTGATCTTGATCGCATCGCCGCGCTCAAGCCCGATCACATCGTGATTTCCCCTGGCCCTTGTACGCCGAATGAAGCAGGGGTGTCGGTGCCGACGATTAAACAATTCGCCGGCAAGATCCCGATTCTCGGCGTGTGCCTCGGGCATCAGAGCATCGGCCAAGCATTCGGCGGCAAGATCGTGCATGCGAAGCAACTTATGCATGGCAAAACTTCCGAGATTCATCACAAGGATGTCGGCGTGTTCGCCGGCTTGCCGAGTCCGTTCACCGCGACGCGTTATCACTCCTTAGTGATCGAGCGCGAGTCGCTTCCCGAGTGTTTGGAGATTACCGCATGGACGGATGACGGCGAGATCATGGGCGTGCGGCATAAGACGCTGGCAGTGGAGGGCGTGCAGTTTCATCCGGAGTCGATCCTGACCGAGCATGGGCATGCGATGTTGGAGAATTTCCTCACCAATACGCGATAAGTTCTGCGCCATGCTGCACCCTAGCGGCCCCCTCGGCGTCATTCCGGCGTAAGCCGGAATCCAGTAAACTCGGCAGATGTCCAAGCAGCCATGTGTTTACATCCTGGCCAGTCGCAGGAACGGCACGCTGTATGTGGGCGTTACTTCTGATCTCGTCAAGCGAGTGTGGCAGCACAAGGATAACGTCGTAGAGGGCTTCACCAAGCGCTACGGTGTGCACATGTTGGTTTGGTTTGAGTTGCACGAAAACATGTTGGACGCGATTGCCCGCGAAAAAACGATCAAAGAGTGGAAGCGCAAGTGGAAGCTCGAACTGATCGAAACAAGCAACCCTGATTGGCGTGATTTGTATCTTGATCTTGTGTAACTGGATTCCGGCATGCGCCGGAATGACGCCACGCTCTTTGCGATTATCTAGTAGGTAAAATTCATGGACGTCAAAACCGCACTAACCACCCTCATCGAAAAGCGCGATCTCACCCGTGATGAGATGTTGTCCGTCATGCATCAGATCATGAGCGGCGAACTGACCCCGGTGCAAATCGCGGGTATCCTTGTCGCGCTGCGCGCCAAAGGCGAGACCGTGACTGAGATCGCTGCTGCCGCGCAAGTCATGCGCGAGTTGTCCACCAAGGTGCCGGTGACGGGCGAAGCGAATCTGGTCGATACCTGCGGCACCGGCGGCGACGGCGCGCACACCTTCAACATCTCCACCGCCAGCGCTTTTGTCGCGGCGGCGGCCGGTGTCAAAGTCGCGAAACACGGCGGGCGTTCCGTCTCCAGCACCTGCGGCAGCGCGGATGTATTGGAAGCGCTCGGCGTCAACGTCAACCTCACGCCGGAGCAAGTAGCCCAAGCCGTGCACGAGATCGGCGTCGGCTTCATGTTCGCGCCCAATCATCACAGTGCGATGAAACATGCCGCCCCGGTGCGGCGCGAATTGGGGGTGCGCACGCTGTTCAACCTGCTCGGCCCGATGACCAACCCGGCGGGGGCGCAAAATCAAGTCATGGGCGTGTTTCACCGCGACCTGGTGCCCAAGCTCGCACAAGTGTTGCAACAGCTCGGCAGCCACCATGTATTGGTGGTGCATGCGGCAGATGGCTTGGATGAAATCAGCTTGGGCGGCGACACTTATGTGGCAGAGCTGCGCGAGGGCGATGTGAGCGAATACACCGTGAACCCGCAGCAATTCGGTCTGGATAACTGCTCCTCGGAAAAACTCGCGGTGCATAACATCGACGAAGCCAAAGCTATGCTCTTATCGGTATTCGACAACCATGATGGCCCGGCCAAGGATATCGTTGCCTTAAATGCCGGCGCGGCGATCTATGTCGGCGGTGTGGCTGTTACGCTGCAAGAAGGCATTGCCAAAGCGCGAACCGCGATCGAAAGCGGAGCCGCTAAAGCAAAACTCCAAGCGTTGGCATCCTTTACGCAGAGATTCGCGCCGAAGCCATGAGTGACATTCTCAACAAAATTCTCGCCGTCAAAGCAATCGAAATCGCCGCCGCAAAGCAGGTTGAGCCATTCGAAGCCATACGTGCCGCCGCCGAATTTGTGCCACCGCCGCGCGATTTTACAGGCGCACTCCAAGCCAAAATCGCTGCCGGCCAGCCGGCCGTGATCGCCGAAATCAAAAAAGCCAGCCCCAGCAAGGGTGTGCTGCGAGCAGATTTTCAACCCGGCGAAATCGCAGCGAGCTATGCCAAGCACGGCGCAGCCTGCCTGTCAGTGCTCACTGACAAAGACTTCTTTCAAGGCAGCCCCGGTTATCTGCGCGAGGCCCGCGACGCTTGCGACCTACCGGTGTTGCGCAAAGACTTCATGATCGACCCGTATCAAGTCTATGAGGCGCGCGCCATGGGCGCGGATTGCATCCTGCTCATCGTCGCCGCCTTGAGCCTTGCGCAGATGCAAGAACTCGAAGCCCTCGCCCACAGCCTCGGCATGGCTGTGTTGGTCGAGTCGCACGATGGCGCGGAGTTGGATATGGCCTTGCAGCTCAAAACCCCATTGATCGGCATCAACAACCGCAACCTGCGCACCTTCGAGACCAAGCTCGAAACCACCCTCGAACTGCTGCCACGCATTCCCCAAGAGCGCATGGTCATCACCGAAAGCGGCATCCTTACCCCTGAAGATGTGGCGAAGATGCGGAAAAGCCAGGTTAATGCCTTTTTGGTGGGCGAGGTGTTCATGCGTGCGCCAGACCCCGGCGCGGAGCTCGCCCGATTGTTCGGTGGTTTTGTATAAGGTTTTACGTGCGTGCTTTCTGTTCTACACGTTTAATGGGCGTCCGGGCAGATCAGTTGCACGGTTGGAAAATAGGTGCGGTAGCGCGTGGCATCACGGGTTAATAGCTGCAGACTATCCACAGCTGCGTGCGCGCCGATGAAAAAATCTGGCAGTGGAGTGGTGCGTACGCCACGACGCCTGCGATAGTCGACAAAGCACTTGCCCGCCAGAAACGCGGCGCTCCAGGGAATGGCTGCGTACTCGTAGTAATCGGTGGGCAGCAAGGCAACGACTTCTTCAATGGTGTCGAACCCAATCGATACTTCCGAAAAAATAACTGGGTTAATGACAAGCCGATGCCGGTCGGCGCAACGTTCCAGTTGTTCCGCCGACCAAGCGGACCATTGTGAATCCTGTTTCACCACATCCAGGATCACATTGCTGTCGACCAATACTTTGGTCACTTTGTCGTGCCTCGGGTCAACGCCATGATTTCGTTGGTGGTCATCTCGATGGATGGCTTCACCTTACGCATCCTGGTAATTAATTGCGCCCCCCGGCGTTGCTTTTCCCCGACTCGGCGCAGGAAAACACCTTCTGGCCGCAACTCGAACTCGACCTCTGTGTCGGGTAGCAAACCTGCCAGCTGTCGAATCTCCTGCGGGATGGTGACCTGCCCTTTACTTGTAATTTTCATGTCGTCACCTTTGGTAAGAGTAATAACGGTAGTAATCTTACCTACGCTTAGGTGCTGCTGCAAGCATCTGCTGGTGTGTGTAATGCACGCCTAATGAATAGCGCTGACATTCTTACGGAACGGGATCGCGATGCTCAGCGTTAATATTAAACCTTGCATGGGGTTGTCTCGGAAAGCGGAAATTAAGTATGGTAAAGCGATGGAATATTCACGGCATCTGCCGGAAAGATCGCTATGTGAGCCAAGCCGCGCTGACTATCTGCTCGGCGCTCAGCGATAGATCTCGCGCCGGTTGCCGATCTCGATAACAAGGACACAAAGCGCGCCGTCCTGTATGTCGCAGATGATTCGGTAATCGCCGATGCGATAGCGCCAGTACGAGCCAAGATGCGGGCCTGTCAGCGCCTTACCCGTGGCGCGCGGGTCATCGAGTGCAGCTAGGCGTTGTCGAAGAAAGCTTGTAATGCGCTTTGCTTCACTCTTGTCTAGCTTCGCTAGCTGCTTGGCTGCGGTGGCCGTTAGCTCAATCCGCCAAGCCAAGATCGCGCTCCACTTCCTCTAGCGTGAAAAGGGTTTCTTCGCCTTTGCGGACACGTTCCATCGTCGCGGCAGCTAGATAGTAGTCTTCCAAATCTTCTAGGCCGTTCTTGACCAGTTCGCGCAGGTAATACGCCTTGGTGCGGCCAGTCTGTGCTGCCAAGTGGTCTAGCCGTTGCTCTGTTTCAATATCTAGCCGGATTGAAGTTGCCATGATGTAGCTCCTAATAAATACATGCATTCATTGTATCACAACATGCTTGCCGCCGCTTAGCCGCTTATGGGGCATAGCATTTATTCTGAAAATATAGCTTCGCCACTTTCGCATCCTTGTGTTCACCGCTCATACCTTGCATCTTGTTGCAAAAACACAACAACCCTTCCTGCTATGTTGCAAAAATCCCATAAATAACTTGTCATGCATCTATAGGCATAGGCAAAATGGCTCCAACTTCTCTGCAGAGAGGTTTCACCCCGCGGGAAAAGGGGAGACCTGAAGCCCGCAAATTTAATTAAACAGGAGAGATGAATGAACAAGAAACTTTTAGCCGTAGCAATCGCTGGCGCCTTCTCGGTTCCAGTAGCAATGGCAGACACCAGCAACGTCACGATCTACGGCGTGATCAATATGTCGGTTGACAGTGTTGATGGCGGCTCGGGCGATGGCACTTCTGCTGGCGCCGCAACCTCGGAACGCCGCACCCGCATTTCCAGCAACAACAGCAACATCGGCTTCAAAGGTACTGAAGATCTGGGCAACGGTTTGTCCGCCATTTGGCAGTTTGAAACCGCGATCGGTTGGGATACCAACGGCCTTGTTGGTAATGCTAATACTACTACTGGCGCTATCGGCGCCGGTAGCGACTCGATTGGCGTCATTGGCCAACGCAACACCTTCGCCGGCTTTAGCAGCAAGACCTTGGGCGCGTTGACTTTCGGTAACCAAGAAAGCCCGATGAAGACCGCCATCGGCGCGCTGGACATGTTCGGCAACACCATTGCTGACTATCGTACCCTGATGGGCCCACAGACTCGTATGGCAAGTTCGGCACTGTATGTCACGCCGAATCTGAGTGGCTTCAGCGCCAAGCTCGGCTATAGCGCACGTAACGAAGCTGGTAACGACTCCACCTCGGGTTCGGTTGCCGATCCTTCGTACTGGTCCGGCAACGTAACCTACTCCAACGGTCCGATCTTCGCAGCGCTGGCTTATGAAGAAGAAAAGACCGTATCCTCTACTATTCTTAGCACCAAGCAGAAAACCACCCGCGCTGGCTTTGGCTACAACTTCGGCGTTGCTAAAGTGGGCCTGGGTTGGAACTCCACCAAGCTTTCCACCAACGCTTCTGGCGCAACTACCAACGCTAAAGTGAACAGCTGGATGCTGAGCGGCGCCTACACAATGGGCAAAACCACCTTGAAGGCGCAATACGTCAAGTCGGGCGATACTTCGGGCGACGCTGCATCCGCTACCGCTTCTTCGCAAGGCGCGAAGCAGTGGACTCTGGGCGCGGATTACGCCATGTCCAAGCGTACCAACTTGTATGCGCTGTACACCCAGTTGAGCAATGACAGCAACTCCAGCCGTGCCCTCGGCAACAACGGTACGGTTCTGGGCGCCAACACCGGCGTCGCTACGGTGACTGCAGCTTCTGCTGGCCAAGATCCGAAAGCAATTTCGGTTGGCTTCGTTCACAAGTTCTAATTTGGCGTAAGCTGAGTTAGTAGTTTGTAGCCTTGAAACGGGCGCCTTCGGGCGCCCGTTTTTTTTTTGTGCACCCAGCATGGGTGCACCTGCTTGGAGGGGTAAATCCTCAATATGGTCCTAGACAAGCGGGTGTAAATTATGTACATTATTGCGTACATATAAGGAGCCCCGCCATGGATGCGATTACCTACACCACCGTTCGTGCAAACCTTGCCAGCGCCATGGACCGCGTTTGCGAGGATCATGAAGCCTTGATCATTACGCGCAATGGAGAACAATCCGTCGTCATGCTCTCGCTCGAAGATTTCAAGGCGCTGGAGGAAACGGCCTACCTCTTGCGCACGCCCGCCAACGCAAAGCGCATTCTCGCGGCCGCAGCGCAACTGAATGCGGGAAAGGGCGTCGAGCGGAAACTCAAGTGAAGCTGATCTTCGCTGACGAGGCATGGGAAGACTATCTCTATTGGCAGAAGCAAGACAAACGTATGGTCGAGCGAATCAACAAGCTGATACGCGAGACGCAGCGCGAACCCTTCGCTGGCGTAGGCAAACCTGAGCCATTGAAACATGCGCTTTCGGGTTTTTGGTCACGTCGCATAACAGATGAGCACCGCATGGTGTATCGCGTTGAGAATAATGCGTTGATGGTCGCTCAGTTGCGCTTCCATTACTGAGGGTCTCAAAAGCCAGGTGATTTGCGCAATGTGGCTTCCAGCTTATTGCGCCGAATGAACTGTGCAAATTGAATATGAAGATCGAAAGAAACGCCCCGTGTGCCTGCGGTAGCGGTAAAAAAAACAAACACTGTTGCCAAGCAAAAGGCGAGCACCGCCCGTCTGTGCCGTCTGCCGAGCTAAGCCAGTTGATTGCGCTGTTTCATGCAGGGCGCTATGCGGAGATGGAAAGCCAAGCGCGCGCGCTAGTTGAACGGTATCCGGGCTCTGGTATTGCCTGGAAGCTGTTCGGCACGGCTCTCGGAGTGCAAGGTAAAGATGCCTTATCCGCCCTGCAAAAAGCTGCCGTGTTGTTGCCGGGTGATGTCGAAGTGCACATCAACTTGGGCAATGTCCTGCAAGACCTCGGGCAGATCGACGGTGCGATAGTAAGTTACCGACGGGCGTTGGGGCTTAACCCGCATATCGCCGAAGTGCACAACAATCTGGGCAACGCCCAGAAAGATCTTGGTCAACTCGATGTAGCAGTGGCAAGTTACCGCCGGGCATTGAGCATCAACCCCCAATATGCCGAGGCGTACAACAACTTGGGCGTCGCCCTGCAAGATGTAGGGCGGCCCGATGATGCAGTGGCTAACTTCGGCCGGGCGCTGGAAATCAACCCCAATTTCGTCGAGGCGTATGGAAATCTGGGCAATGCGCTGAAAGACCTTGGTCGCCTTGATGCAGCGTTAGCCAGCTTCCGCCGGGCTTTAGAGATTCAACCGGATAGCGCTGAGGCGCACAACAATCTGGGCGTAGCGCTGGAAGCCCTTGGACAAGCTGCTGAAGCAGTGGCTAGCTATCGTCGGGCGCTGGAGATTAAGCCTGACTATGCCCACGCGCATAGCAATTTAGCCCATGTCTTGCTGGCGCTAGGCGACTTCGAGCGTGGCTGGCTAGAGTACGCATGGCGTTACAGCCGGGATGCCGCGAACGTGCCATTGCCCGAAGCGAAATCCCTGCTGCCTTTCACAAGCGCGGGCAAACGCATATTGCTTTGCTATGAGCAAGGCATCGGAGATGAGCTTTTTTTTCTGCAATTTGCACCCCAGTTGCGTGAACAAGCTCAATGGGTGGGCTATTGGTCGACGCCCAAGGTGCATACCTTGATTGCGAGAGCCGGGTGTGTGGATCAGGTTTTTTCCCGACTTGATGAAGCACCACCAAGGGATTTAATCCTCCCGGTGGGCGATCTTCCCTTGTTGCTGGCATGCAACTCGACTGAGGCGATCCCTCCGTCGCTGCGCTTCTCCCCCACTGAGCAGCATGTCGCTAAAGTGCATCAACGCTTAAGCGAATTGGGCCTGACCGGTCAACGCATACTCGGCGTGACCTGGCGTGGCGGATCACCCTCCGTGCCTGGCCGGCGGAAGACACTGTTCAAGCAAATTGGACTGGACTTGCTGGCCGATGCAATCAAGGATTGGGCAGGCGCGATCATCGTGCTCCAGCGCAAGCCTGCCGCGGGCGAAATCGAACAACTACGCGCCCAAGTGTTGTGTCCGGTTCATGACCTGAGTGAATACAACGACGATCTGGAATCGATGCTGGCCTTGCTTGATGTTATTGATGAATATGTAGGCGTGAGCAATGCCAACATGCATCTCATGGCGGGGCTGGGTAAAACGGCGCGGGTGTTGATTCCTTTTCCGGCGGAATGGCGCTGGATGGCGAGCGGGGATCAGTCGCCTTGGTTCCCCGGCTTTAAACTTTATCGGCAGTCGGTTGCGGGGGGTTGGGGGCAGCCGCTGGCTGCGCTTAAGCACGATCTTTGCCATCACGTATAAAATACGGGACCAAAATTTTCTTTTAACTGATGAGTATGCCTCCTGAAAGAAACGCCCCATGCCCCTGTGGTAGTGGCAAAAAATACAAGCATTGCTGTGCAGAGAAAGCTGCGCCGCGTGCGCTAGCGCCCACCGACTTTAATCAACTAATCGCGCTGTTCAATGCCGGGCGATATGCGGAATTGGAAAACCGGGCGCGTTCTCTGCTTGAGCAATATCCGGACGCAGGCTTTTGCTGGAAGGCTTTAGGTCTATCCCTTCAGATGCAAGGCAAAAATGCATTGGGTGCTTTGCAAAAAGCAGCGCAATTTTTACCTAATGATGCCGAGACACACAATAACCTGGGCCATACCTTGCAAGTATTCGGCTTACATGCCGAAGCGGCAGCAAGTTTCCGCCGGGCGCTGGCGCTGGCGCCTCACTTTGTCGAAGCGCACGCCAATTTGGGCAATGCCCTGAAGGATTTGGGCCAGCTCGATGCTGCGGTAGCGAGCTATCGCAAAGCCCTTGAGATCAATCCGCATGTTGCCGAGATTCACAGCAACCTGGGGGCGATACTGCATGAGCTTCAGCAGTTTGATGAAGCAGCGGCCAGCCACCGCCGTGCATTGGAGCTCAACCCGCAATATGCAGCCGCGCACAACAACCTGGGCAATGTATTGAGAGACAAGGGGCAGCTTGATGAAGCGGTAGCGTGTTACCAGCAAGCGCTGGAACTGGATCCGCACTACGCGGACGCACACAACAATCTGGGCACTGTGCTGCAAGCGCGAGGGGAATCCGAAGCTGCGGTAGAAAGTTACCGTCACGCGATTGAGAATAACCCGGATTATGCCGAGGCTTACAGTAACTTGGCTACGGCTTTGCAAGGGCTAGGGCGGTTTGAGGACGCGATGATCAGTTGCCGGAAAGCGCTGGAGATCAAGCCCGATTTCGTAGATGCGCAATACAACTTAGGGATAGCGTTGCGCGCCCTTGGGCGACTCGATGCGGCCGTGGCGAGCTACCGCCGGGCGCTGGAAATACAACCGGACTACGCTGATGCGCACAATAACCTGGGCACAGCACTGCAAGCACTCGGACAATTCGATGGCGCAATGGCATGTTACCGCCGGGCGCTGGAAATCAAACCTGACTTTGCCGAGGCGTATAACAATTTGGGCCTTGCTCTAAAGGGATTGGGGGAGTTAGAAGGAGCGGTGGCATGCTGTCGTAAAGCCCTAGAGGTCAAACACGATTACGTTGATGCGCACAACAGTCTGGGTATGGCTCTACAAGATCTCGGGCAACTCGATGCTGCGCTAGCCAGCTACCGTCAAGCATTGGCAATCAATCCCTATGATGCTTATGCGCATAACAACTTGGGCAATGCCCTGAAAGACCTTGGGCAGATTCATGACGCAGTAGCCAGTTATCGCCAGGCGTTGGCTATCAAGCCGGATTTCACCATGGCATACAGCAATCTGCTTTTTGCCCTTAATTTCACTGACACTCATGCCACATCCAATTGCCTTGATGCGGCACACGAATATGGCCGGATAGTGTCTAAGCGTGCGGTAGAACGTTTTTCTGCTTGGCGGTGCGAAACAAAACCTGAACGCTTGCGAGTAGGGCTGGTGTCGGGTGATCTGCGTAATCACCCTGTTGGCTATGCACTGGAAAGTCTGCTGGTGCAGCTTGACCCAGCCCGGATTGAACTGATCGCTTATCCCACTACCTCCAAGGCTGACGAGTTGACCGTCCGCATCCGGCCTCACTTTGCCGCCTGGAAACCTTTGTTCGGTCAGAGCGACGAAGCGGCGGCGCGCCTGATTCACGCGGATGGGGTGCATGTTCTGCTGGATATTTCCGGCCATACCGCTCACAACCGTTTACCCATGTTTGCCTGGAAGCCGGCGCCCATACAGGCGAGTTGGCTAGGGTATTTCGCCACCACGGGGGTAGCGGAGATGGACTTTTTGCTGACGTCAGAGGTGGCGGTACCCAAGGCGCACCAGGAGCACTTCACCGAAAGCGTGTGGTATCTGCCTGATATCTGGTTGTGCTTCACCCCCCCTGAGTTTGACCTTACCGTCGCCGCTTTGCCCGCATTTGAAAATGGCCACTTGACCTTCGGTTGCTTCCAGCGCATGGACAAGATGGGTGAGGGGGTGCTGAAAGCGTGGGGGAGGATATTATCTGCGCTCCCCAACGCACGGCTGCTTTTTGCGAACAAACAGTTGGGAGATCCAGGTGTGGCAGCGCAGTTTCTACAACGCTTGCAGCAACATGGTATTGACCCGGAACGGGTAGCGACGCGTGGTGCCGCTGAGTCGCGTGCAGAATACCTAGGCCGTTACGCCGAAGTGGATGTGATGTTGGATACGTTTCCCTACCCCGGCGTCACCACGACTTGCGAAGCATTGTGGATGGGGGTGCCGACGTTAACGTTGGGAGGGGATACGCTTCTGGCAAGGCAGGGAGCAGGTGTGGTCACCCCGGCAGGGTTGGGGGAGTGGGCCGCTACTAGTGAAGCGGGCTACGTTGAAAAAGCGATTAGCCTTACTAATGATCTGTCTAAGCTGGCGAACCTGCGTGCAGGGCAGAGAGCGCGCGTGTTGGCTTCACCAGTTTATGATGCTCCACGCTTTGCGCGAAATTTTGAGGCGGCACTGTGGGGGATGTGGCGCAAGTGGAACGGGCGGGAATAAACTCTCTCTTTGGCCGGGACTGCGGACTCAGATCAAGCGTTGGTCAAGTCGACACAAAAAAATTGGCATTTGAAAAGTGAACCCATGAATACGTCACGTAATGAGCCTTGCCCATGTGGCAGTGGCCTAAGGTTTAAGCGGTGTTGCGGCAAAATCTCGGATGAGCGGGTTTACATTCCTCCATGTAACTCTTACGCAGATTCATTACCTTTTGAGAACTGCGGTGAGCAAGACAACGCAGACGACTTTGATAAAGTTATTATTGAATTACTTCAAAAGGGGAATCTTCCGCAAGCCGAGATTCTGTTGCGTGATCGTCTGGGAAGGGAGCTGAATAATCCTAAGGCGCTTAATTTTCTTGGCTGGATTGCCGCTGCAATCAACCGTCCGCAGTTTGCGCAGCACTACTTTAGCGAGGCGGTTAAATTGGCGCCGGATTGGAAATTGCCTCAGATCAACCTGGATCAAGTTTGCAAGAGCTTAGAAGGCGATCAAGGTCGATCCCCGATTGTCAAATCATCCAAACTGGAAAATCACACCGAGAAATTCTTGTTGATAAAGGCTTGGGGTTACGGGTTTTGGTCTGATGTCAGTCACGTATTAGGCCAGCTTTTGGTGGCTGAGTTAACTGGGCGTATCCCTATCGTGCATTGGGGAAAAAATAGCCTATTTGGAGATGGCACCGCCGCCAACGCGTTTGAGTTTTACTTCGAGGCATGCTCGGATTGGGGGGTGAGCGATCTTCTAAACGAAAATTTCGATTTTTGGCCACCAAAATGGAATTATCGTAATTTGATGGAGGGTGAAGTCAATAAATGGAAAGGTACCTTCTCACGCATGGCAGGACTCTATCTTTTGAGCCGCCAAGAAATGGTGGTAGTGAGTGACTTTTTTTCCGCTGTTGTCGATTTAAAACCATGGATTCCGCCGACGCATCACTTGTATGGTCTTTCTGTAGATGAGCTATCTTTATACCTCGTGCGCCAGTATCTGCATCCCAAAAAGGAAATTATAGATGCAGTAGGTTATTTCTATAAGGCGTATCTTGGCTCCCCCGACTTCATTGCAGTGCATGCGCGTGGTTCGGACAAGATATTAGAGCTGAATAACCTCGATGAAGTGAATAGGCAATACGAGGGGATAATTAACCAGTATCTTTCTTCCTATAACTGCCACCATATTTTTCTTATGACTGATGACGCGCGGATTTTAGATTATTTCAAGAAAATATACGGAAAAAAGATTATCACTACTGACTGCCAAAGGACGAATAGCGCAAAAGGGATTCATTACCAAACTGTTCCGGATAGGCGGCGGCTTGGAGCTGAGGTGGTGGTAGACGCATATTTGGCTGCAAAAGCTAGAGCTTTTGTCGGGAATGGTTTTTCCAATCCTTCGTTAATGGTGCGTTACTTAAAGGACTGGTCAGAAAGTGATGTGCATCTGATCGGTCAAAATATGTATCACACGCACAATACTTTTCTTCACAATTGGTAGCAGACTTCCAATCGAAACAAACAACAATCCCCTCATATGAACCAATAAAGTGCGTTAACGCTGCCTGTGAATGTGACACGCAATGTACCTTACCAATGATGATCTGGAGTCGATCCTGGCCTTGCCCGATGTCTTGGGTGAATATGTGGGCGTGAGCAATGCCAACATGCATCTGATGGCGGGGCTGGGCAAAACGGCGCGCGTGTTGATTTCTTTTCCGGCGTTGGATGGCAAGCATGGATCAATCGCCCTGGTTTCCCGGGTTTGCCTTATATCGGCAGACGGTTGCGGGAGATTGGGGGCAGGCGTTGGCTGCATTAACACGCGATCTTTCTGATCACGGATAAAATACGGGACTAAGCTTCGCTTTTAACTGATGAGCATGCATCCAGGAAGAAACGCCCCGTGCCCCTGCGGCAGCGGGAAAAAATACAAACATTGCTGCGCCGGGAAAACGGCGCTGCGCACCCCGACCGCCGCCGACTTCAATCAACTCGCCGTCTTGTTCAATGCTGGGCGCTATGCCGAATTGGAAAGCCGTACGCGCTTGCTGCTTGCGCAATATCCAGAGGCCGGGTTGGTGTGGAAGTTATTGTGCATCTCCCTCCAGATGCAAGGTAAAGATGCACTGCGTGCTTTGCAAAAGGCAGCGGAATTTTTACCCAATGATGCAGAGATACACAACAATTTGGGTAATGTCTTGCAAGCGCACGGACAGCACGCCGATGCGGTGATAAGTCTCCGCCGGGCGCTGACGCTGGCGCCGGACTTTGTGGAAGCGCATGCTAATTTGGGCAATGCCCTCAAAGATCTTGGTCAGCTGGACGCAGCGGTAGCGAGCTATCGCCGGGCGCTGAAAATTAATCCAAATATTGCTGAGCTTCATAGCAATTTGGGCGCGGTGCTGCATGAGCTTCAGCAGTTTGATGAAGCCGTGGTCAGCCACCGTCGGGCATTGGAGCTCAACCCGCAATACGCGGCCGCGCACAACAACTTGGGTAATGTCTTGAGAGACTTGGGGCAGCTTGACCGTGCTGCGGAAAGCTTTCGCCAGGCTTTAGATATCCAGCCGAATTACGCTGATGCACACAACAACTTGGGTGCGGTGTTGAGAGTGCTTGGGCGATTCGACGATGCGATGGCTTGCTGCCGTAGAGCGCTGGAGATCATGCCCGATTACGATACTGCGCACATCAATTTTTCACACCTCTTGTTGGAGCAGGGCAACTTCGAGCATGGCTGGCAGGAATATGAATGGCGCGATGCTCGGTGCGCGGTTGAGCGGAGGGTACCCACCGCTTTACCTAAGGCGAGATCCCTGCTGCCTTTCATAAGCGCGGACAAACGCATCTTGCTTTGCCATGAGCAAGGCATCGGGGACGAGCTTTTCTTTCTACGCTTCGTCCCTCAATTGAGAGAACAAGCGCAATGGGTGGGTTATTGGTCCACTGCCAAGGTGCACTCCTTGATCGAAAGATCGGGGTGCGTGGATCAAGTGTTATCCCGATTTGACGAAGCCCCCCAAACAGATTTAATTATCCCAGTGGGAGACCTGCCCTTATTGCTGGGATGCTTTTCAACAGAGACTATTCCCCCATCACTGCGGTTCTCCCCCACCGAACAGCATGTTGCCAAAGTACGGCAGCATCTAAACGAACTGGGCCTGATCGGCCAACGCCTGCTCGGCGTCACCTGGCGCGGCGGATCGCCGCCGGTACCGGGTAAACCGAAAACGCTGTTCAAGCAAATCGGGCTGGATGCGCTGGCAAGCGCAATCAAGGATTGGACAGGCGCAATCGTAGTGCTCCAGCGCAAGCCTGCTGCGGGCGAAATCGAACAACTGCGTGCCCAAGTATCGTGCCCCGTACATGATCTGAGTGAATACAACGGTGATCTGGAATCGATGCTGGCCTTGCTCGATGTGCTGGATGAATATGTGGGCGTGAGCAATGCCAACATGCACCTCATGGCGGGACTCGGTAAAACGGCGCGCGTGTTGATTCCCTTTCCGGCGGAATGGCGCTGGATGGCGAGTGGGGATCAATCGCCTTGGTTTCCTGGCTTTAAACTTTATCGGCAGACGGTTGCGGGGGATTGGGGGCAGGCCTTAACTGCATTAACACGCGATCTTTCTGATTCTTAATTGATGCAGCACGATGAAGTCTTAAGTCGTCATTCCCGCGAAGAGCCTGCCCCCGCGAAGGCGGGAAACCAGACATCAATATCATGAGTAAACAGCCCTGCGTTTATATCCTGGCGAGCCAACGCAACGGCACCTTGTATATTGGCTTGACCAGCGATTTGGTCAAGCGTGGGTGGCAGCATCGCAACGAATTAGCAGAAGGTTTCACGCAGCGCGATGGTGTGCATCACTTGGTGTATTTTGAGATGCATGAGGACATGCGCGAAGCGATTGTTCGAGAGAAACAACTCAAAAAATGGAACCGCGCATGGAAGCTGCGCTTGATCGAGGAGTCTAATCCCGATTGGTGCGATTTGTGGGAAGGTTTGTTATGAGGCTGGGCCCCCGCCTTCGCGGGGGTGACGGGTTAGCGGAATGTCGTGAGGATATTGATTAATCCGTCATTCTCGCGAAGGCGGGAAACCAGGGTTTTGTAAGCCACGGCAAATTAAGCGCTGCCGCCTCCGCGAGGGCAGGCGCTGCGGGGTAAGATCGATCATTAGAGGCTCTTTGATCCATTTCCAAAGAAATTTTACATGCCGCTTGATAATGAAATCAGCCTGCTAGCGCAAGCACAAGCCCTGTTCCAACAGGGAAACCTTACCGCTGCAGAACAATGCTATCGCCATATTATTTCCGATAACCCAAGTGAATCACGGGCGCATTTCGGTTTGGCTAAGGTGCTGTCGCAGCTTAACCAGCCAGCGGAGGCGGAAGCCGCGTATATACAGGCCATTTCACTCGATCCAAATTATTTCGAGGCCCTGGCAAATCTGGGTAGCTTGTATTTATTTGGCGGGCGGCTAAGCGAGGCGTTGGCGTATTACACCAGGGCAGAAAAGCTGAAGCCTGAGAATCCAGAAATCCTCTCGAATTTGTGTTACCTCAACAAAGAAATGGGTAACTTGGATAGCGCGCAAGCCTATGGGCTCAGCGCGTTGCAAATCAATCCGGATCATGTGGGGGCGCTGTTGAATGTCGGGATGGTATTCAATGAGAGCAAGCGCTATGAAGAGGCTTTGCCCTATTTACAAAGAGCGAATGCGCTGAGCCCTGGCCATCCTTTAGTGTTGCATAACATGGGCGTCAGCTATGCTGCGCTTGAGGATTACGAACAGGCGAGAACCTGCTACCTGGCCGCGCTGGAAAAGAACCCGCAAAGTGTCACCACCTTATACGGCTTAGGTATCGTTGATAAATATCTGGGTAATTTTGACGAGGCAGAGGCGAAGTTAAAAATGGTTTTGGCGCTGGCCCCCGAGGATCGTGCCGCGCGGGAAGCCTTGGCCTATCTGCAATTGCGTCTGGGGAATTTTCGCGAAGGCTGGGCGAATCATGTTTGTCGGGCGCTATCCACGCAAGATCGAACTGTGCCGCCGCAATTACCTCAACATCCTAATGGATCTCATGTTCTGTTACTGGGGGAGCAGGGCTTGGGCGATGAGTTGTTGTTTTTGCGTTTCACCTACGGATTGAAAGCGCTCGGCATGCGCTTAAGCTACCGAGGCTCGCTCAGGCTGAAAACTTTATTAGCTGACCAGGACTTATTTACCGAGTGGTTGGATCCTCAGGCAGAAGTTGATGCGTCGGCATTCGACGCCGTGCTGAGCGTCGGCAACTTGCCCTATGTGCTCGGCATGGCGTCTGCATCGGAGATTCCGCCCCCGCTTAAGCTGAGGGCAGCGCCCGAAATACTTAAACGGATGAGTGAACGTTTATCGAAGTGCGCCGCGAAGCATTTCATCGGGGTGACTTGGCGAGCGGGGACCGAGCAGTCCGAGCGACTGCTGTTCAAGGAAGCGCCCATACAATCGCTGGGTGAGCTATTAAAGGATTTACCTGGTTCAATTGTCGTATTGCAGCGGCATCCTAAGCCAGGAGAAATCGAGCAACTCGCGCATTACGCAGGGCGTGAGGTGCATGACTTCAGCGAGGCCAACGAAAATCTGGAGGAAATGTTGGCATTGCTGAATTTGGTCCATGAATATATAGGGGTCAGCAACACGAATATGCATCTGATGGCGGGCTTGGGGCGCACGGCACGGGTGATGATTCCCTATCCCGCAGATTGGCGCTGGATGGAAGACGTAGCGCAATCACCCTGGTTCCCTGGGTTTCAGATCTATCGGCAAACTTCTTCCGGGGATTGGCAACAGGTTCTGGCTAGGTTGTCGAGCGATCTACATGTTAGAAACGCTCCTTAATACAAGCGCTGAGCGCGGGGCGGGCGGGCGGCACCTGCGATACCTGGCACGGCCGGGTTGCGCATGCCGCCGTAAATCAGAAGAAAATTCTGAGATAGTGACCATGGCTTTTGCGGTAGGAGTAGCAACTATTCAATTCACGAATTATATGGATTTAGAATACCTATTGCATACCTAGTGAATACCTTTTAAAATGGCCGCATTCACTAACTCACCCGGGGGAGGCCAGCATGGCTAAAGAAGTGCAAATGTCGATCAAGATGGAGCCGGAGCTACGCGACCAATTCATGGCCGTGGCGGCAGACCGCCATCGCCCCGCTGCTCAAATCATCCGTGACCTGATGCGCCTGTACATCGCCGACAGCGAAACGCCCAACGCACTGACCGCCGACACGATCCGCAAGGGCCGCCAAGGTGAAGACGTGTTCCATGCTTCAAGTCTGTCCGACCTGTTCAAACAGTTGGACATTTGATGCGTTCGGCGAGCTATAGCGGACAGTTTAAACGCGATGTGAATCTAGCCGCGAAACGCGGCAAGGATATGGGCAAGCTGCGCGACGTTATCGGTCTGCTACTCACCGGCCAGCCTCTCCCGCGCGGGCTTGGAGACCACCCGCTGCAAGGTGAGTGGAAGCCAAGCCGCGACCTTCATATCGAACCCGATTGGGTCTTGATTTACTGCGTGGATGGCGAAACGGTTCGCTTCGAGCGTACCGGCACGCACGCCGATCTTTTCGGTCGATGACGGCGACGTGTGCGGCAAATGCATGACTTTCATTTGCCCTGGCTCAGCCCGCAAGCGGGGCGAGGGTTAGAGAGATGGGGAAATCAAGCACTTTTTATTCGTATTCGGAATAAGCCCTAAGAAAAACTGAATGAGGAAAAAAATGATTCAAATATATATTGGCTACGATTCGCGTATTCCCGCTCTGTCGAGCGTATTGGCACATAGCATTAATGCACGTGCATCGGAGCCGGTGAATATTTCGCTGCTGTCACTAACGCAGTTGAAGGAAATATTCAACCGAGAGCGTAATCCACTCCAGTCCACTGAGTTTTCCTTTAGCCGATTTTTGGCGCCGTATCTTTCCGGTTATGAAGGCTTCTCGATCTTCATGGACAACGACATGATCGTGCTGGACGACATCGCCAAGCTGTGGGCGCTGTGTGACGAACGCTATGCGGTGCAGTGCGTGAAGCATGACCACAAGCCGAAAGAGGGCACCAAATTTCTTGGCGAACCGCAAACGGCCTATGAGAAAAAAAATTGGTCGAGCGTGATGATTTTCAACAACGCCAAGTGCCGTGCGCTAACGCCAGAATACGTGAATACCGCGTCAGGCTTGGAGTTGCATCAATTCAAATGGCTGGGCAATGACGAGTTGATCGGTACGCTTCCGCATTGCTGGAATCATTTGGTGGATTACGATGCGCCTAACCCGGATGTGTCGCTGGTGCATTACACGCTGGGTGGGCCTTACTACACTGCCACCCGCGATTGCGAATATGCCGCCGAGTGGTTGCGCGAGCGAGAGGATATGTTGCGGTGTGTGCAGGCTTGATGTTTTAAGGTAAGCACGATGCGACGTATCTGCTGGATTACCTTCTCCACGCTGGAAAAGCGTGGCGATGTTTTTTATTCTCCTTTCGCAAGCACGCGCTATCGGGTGTTGATCCCTGCGCGATGGTTGGAAGCGCGCGGATATTCTCAATCCATTGTCAGCGCTGAGCAGCCCGAAGCGGCGATGTCGGCAGCAATGAACGCGGATGTCATCATATTTTCCAAGAGCAATCAGCCCTCAAACGAGGAGATTTTGGCGGCGGCCCAGCGTGCCGGCGCCAAGGTGATCGTTGATTTGTGCGACTATAAGTTTGATATGAAGCAAAAAGGCGACCATGACCGCGCCATGCTTGCGCGCGCTGACGCACTGGTGGCGAACACGCAGGAGATGGCCGCGGCAATCAGCGATGAGACAGGCCGCGAAGCGGCCGTCATCGGCGATCCTTATGAAGGCCCAAAGGGCGTGGCTGAATGGAAATGGCGGCCGGGGCGGCGGATCGAGGCGCTCTGGTTTGGCCACCCCGTGAATCTGGATACGCTGGAAGTGCTGCTGTCCCAACTGGCTGTCCGCAAGGCGGAGGTGGCGCTTTCGGTGCGCATTTGCACGCGACCCAGGGTGGGCTTGGAGGAAGAGTGCAGAATCTTCAATCGGCAGGTGGGCAACCGGGTTAAGGTATATATCGTGCCGTGGTCGGTTGAGCAGGTATGGAAAGAGCTGCGCGAGACGGATATGGTGTTGTTGCCTTCGCGTGTGGGCATGGAAAAAAAAGATGTTAAAAGCCCGAACCGGCTGGTTGAATCGGTTTGGGCCGGGCGTTTTGCACTGGCGAGCGCTTTGCCGGCGTACCAGCCCTTCGCCGAGTGGATTCCGCTGGGCGATGATTTCTGCGCCAACCTCGATTGGGTCATGTCGCATCAATCCGAAATTGTTCCGCGCATCCACGCGGCACAGGATTTTGTGGCGGCGCACTATTCGCCGGAAGTGATCGGCAAGCAATGGGAGGCAGTCATTGAAGCTTAACTTGGGATGCGGAGACAAGATTCTCCCTGGGTACGTCAACGTGGATGTAGTCGAAAGCCGCGCGGGGAAACATCCTGACGTGATTTGCGATCTACACAAGCTGACTGCATTTGAAGACAATGCCGCCGATGAAATTTTATCCGTGCATGTGGTCGAGCATTTCTGGCGCTGGGAAGTGGTTGATGTGCTCAAGGAATGGGTACGCGTGCTGAAGCCGGGCGGCAAGATGATTCTGGAATGCCCCAACCTGATTTCGGCATGCCATGAGCTGCTCCAAAATCCGGATATAACTGCTGGCCCAGGACAGGAGGGGCAACGCAGCATGTGGGTCTTTTATGGAGACCCTTCCTGGCAGGATCCCCTGATGACGCATCGCTGGGCCTATACGCCGCGCAGCCTGGCGCAGGTGATGTTCGAAGCCGGCTTGGGCGAGCTGCGCCAGGAACCGGCGCAGTTCAAATTGCGCGAGCCGAGAGACATGCGCATTACGGGCATCAAGCCAGCGGCCTAGCAGGCTTGCCTGCTGTAATTCCGATGCGGCTGTGTCCGAATGGACATCAGGCCTTGACGTAGTATCCATCCGGCGCGGCGGTGGCGCCAAATTTTCTTTCGCGCTGTTTGTCCGGTATGAGCATACCCGGATTCAGTTCGATGAATTCATGGACCGCTTCCCAGGGCCCGGGGCCAAACGCCGGGCGCACCGGATGACCATTCACGCATGAAACTTCCACGATGAGATAGTCGCCCGCTCTGAGAAAAGGGACGAGCGCTTCCAGTTCCCGATAGACATGCGTTCGGCTATGGTCCGAATCAAGGATCATGAACAGGGGGCCGCGCGCCTCGGGCAAGTGGGAGAAAATGGTTTTGGCCATTTCCCTTGAACCGCTGTCCCCGATCAGGAATTTGATTTTTTCATGTTGCCGAACATGGTTCGAATTCGGGTCCACATCCACGGTCACGACGAAGCCGGGAGACTGGCGGGCGGCGAGTGTGTTCGCGAAAAAAAGGGCGGAGCCGCCGTGGCGGGTGCCGGTTTCGACGACATGGGTGATGCCGCGCTCAAAAATGATTTCCTGGTAGTTCCACATGTCGGACGGTAGCTTGAGCGTGCGGATGCCGTGGTAGTGCATGTTTTTCCAGACATCGCTGTCGTGAAACCAGGAAAAATAGCTGTCCCAGCTGGCGTCAGGATTTTTCATTGCAGGTATCTCCGATTTTCTGGGCGGCGGCTTAGCGCGATTTCGTGTCCAGCATGTTGACCATGAGGTAGGGCAGATATTTACGCTTGCCGCCCGGCGTGTCGGCCATCAAGGCCATCTGGTTGTCCACGCCCGGCTGGTCCAGCGGGATGGGAATGATTTCTTCGGGCACATTGGTGGAGTAACAGATATGGTCCCAAGTGAATGCCGGGAACAGTTCTTCGATTCCCCGCCACGAGAAACGAAAATAGTCATCCGGGTAAGCGTGGTAGCGCCAAACCCAAGGGACGGACATATAAAGCGTGCCGCCCGGCCTGATCAAACTGGTGATGTGCTCAGCCATCACCCAGGGCCTGCGGACATGTTCTAGCACCGAGCAGCAGATGCCCAATGCAAAGTGCTCGCACGGCAAAGCGCCGGTGCCCTGGGTTAAATCGGCCACGACATCCACGCCGGGACCCGCTTCCATATCCAAGCCGACATACTCGACCCCACGGTAGGTGTCGCGGAAGCTCGATGTGCTTCCGTAGTCTTTGCTGCCGATTTCCAATATGGGGCCGTCCACGGCGGGAACGAGCGTTTTCAGGTAGATCAGTTGATTGATGTCGCCCATATCTGTCTTTCTGGAAGTGGCTGTCTTGTTCTACGGGCAGGCAGATGAGTCTTGAATGCGCGAATGGCCTAGTCCCAAGGGTTCCATTCTTTTGATGCAACGATAGCGGTGAATTCGTCCGAGTTGTTCTCCACCATCATCAAGGTAAATCGATCCCAGAGCAGTGGCAACCAAAACGGCAACTGCTGCAGAATTAAATGCGCGTTGCGGCCTTCGGCCAGAATTTTTTTGCGGGTCGGGTAGCGATGTTCAAAAAAGCGATCTTGCGCGTGAGACGCTGCAGGTCATTCAGGACGTGCTCAAGGCATTCCGGTTCGATATGCTCAAGCACATCGGTGCAGGTGACAAAGTCTGCTGGTTCGGGCGGCGTGTCCTTGCCTGGAATAGCAGGGTCGTATTCTCTGATCGGCCAACCCAGCGTGCTTTTGAGCAGCCCTTTTCCACATCCATAGTCCAGAATATCTCGCGTACCGACCTGATCGGCCACCACAGGCGCCCACTTTGACGAGCTGATGCCGTAATGCGGATTGGTATCGTGAAGGTGGGCGTTGAGTTCTCGGTATTGATCAGTGGTTAACATGATTGATTCTTGGTGTACGCGCCGAAATGGACGGTAAAGTTGCAATAACGTGTCATTGTAGAGTGCCTTGGCTAGCCAGACAATTAGTCTTGCACTGCTCGGCACATCTCATCTGGCGTTATCATTGCGTGTATGCAAAATATCCGCTCCCGATCCAAACTAAAACAAGCCCGCGTATTGTTTGAAAACCGGCAGTTGTCCGAGGCCAAGACCGTGTGCGAACAAATTTGCAAGGCAGACAAGATCAATGCCGAGGCATGGTTGATGCTGGGCATGACCAATAAAGAATTGGGCTTGGTGGACGCGGCAATTGCCGCATTGGAAAGCGCCACCAAACTAAGCCCGCAAAACGCATTTGCGCAGAATGAGAAAGGGCTGTTGTTGGCGCACACAGGTCGCTACCAGAAGGCGATCGACGCTTTTAAGCTTGCCTTGGGCGATGCGTCCGATCCCGCGACGGTGCTCGTCAACATGGGCGTTTCATTTGGACTCATGGGGCAGCCTGAATTGGCCTTAGCGGCTTTGGACCAGGCTGTGTGCAAAAATCCACAAGCGCTGGCCACCCATATTCAACGTAGTGTGCTGCTGGGGATGTTGGGGCGCCATGAAGAGGCGCTCCATGCGGCTGAACAGGCGCTCAATCTTAAGCGCTACGATCTAGAAGCAAATATTCGCTACAGCGAAGCGCTGCTTGGTTTGGAGCGCTATGACGAAGCGCTGGCGGCTTATGATGCATGCTTGTCCATTGCCCCCGACCATTTGCCCACGCAGCAACGAGTGGTCGAGATCTGCCGTAAGGCGACCTTTGATTCGCCCTCTGCGGCTCACTTTGCAATCCTTCAGCGTGCTTTTACTTGGCGTCATGTCTATTTGCAGGATCTGGCTTCATTTGCAGCTTCGGTGTTCAAGGCGCGCGATGGCTTTTTGAATCAGCTTGAAACCGTATTGAGTGATGACAGCCAAAGCTGTGAGACGCATCTGGAGGCCCTACGAGAATTCGCAACAGAGCACCGCCTCTATTTCGAAGGCGTACTTGCGCAAAGTTTGCTGGAAGACGCGCGGCTGGAGCTTGCAACAACTGGTTTTAGAGCGAGACTGTTGCGTTTCCTGTTGGCGCATAGAGGGGCATTTAACGCGGGCATTCCAGCCAGCATCGAGTTGATTTTATTCGGTCTGTCACGACAGTGTTTCAACAATGAACACTTGTGGAGCAGTACGGAAACGGAAGAGCAGTTGCTGGTGCCGTTATTGGGTGAAGTTAAGGCAATGTGGAATGAATATTCTGGCAGCGTCATCAGTCCTGCGCTTGTGCTGCGTATCTGGATGATTTCCTTGTATCGGCCCTTGCATGCAGTACTCCGCGAAAAGTCGGAGGACATGATTTCAGAGGTGATTGCCAGTGCCTATTTAAAGCAAATTATAAAGATTGAGTACACAGAGTATTGGGAGGAGCAGCGGATCAAAGCGGGGATCAAGTCGCTAACGCCTATCGCGGCGGGTGTCTCCGCGGAGGTCAGGCAGCAGTATGAAGAGAACCCTTATCCGCGTTGGCAGTCGTTGTCGCCGGTGGATTCGATTCTCCCTGCGGTGAGCCTGGGAAGGCTATTTACCGACGGCAATATCCCAAGTTGCCTCAATCAGCCGATGCAGATATTGATCGCGGGCTGCGGCACAGGTCGGCATTCGATTCAGACCGCGCGGAAGTTTCAAGCATCCCACATCACCGCCATCGACTTGAGCCTGGCCAGCCTGGCGTATGCCGCACGAAAAACCACTGAGTTGCACATCGAGAATGTTGAGTACTTCCAGGCGGACATCCTAGCGCTTGGCCAGTTGGAAAAACGATTCCATATCATCGAATCCATCGGCGTGTTGCATCATTTGGAAAATCCACTTGCCGGATGGCGCGCCCTCGCTTCCTTGCTGATGCCGGGCGGCCTGATGCATATCGCGCTGTATAGCCAAATCGCACGGGCTAAACTGAATTTTGCGCGGGATTATATTAAGCAGGCCGAGCTGGGAAACGATGCGGCATCGATCAGGACTTTCAGACAGCAGGTGCTGTGTGCCCCGGAAGGATCAGCACTAGCGGAAGCAGCGCTGCTTGGCCGGGATTTTTACAGTCTATCGAATTGTCGTGATCTGTTGTTTCATGTGCAGGAACATCAGTTCACGCTCTTGCAACTCGCGTCCTCTCTGGATGAGTTGGGCTTGGACTTTCTGGCCATGGAGGCCGATCCCTGGACGCTCGAAGCTTATTCGCGCTTTAATCCCGCCGACCCACGCGGCACCGATCTACAGAGCTGGCATCAGTTTGAGCTTAAAAACCCGCTGACCTTTGCGGGGATGTATCAATTCTGGTGCCAAAAACGCTAATCACGGTTTGATAAAATAATTTATGAATGTGTCACGCAATGAGCCATGCCCTTGCGGCAGCGGTAAAAAACTTAAGCGGTGTTGCGGCAAGGCTTCGAGCACACCGATGTCTCCTTCATTCGCCTCTCCTGCGCCATCCTCAATTGAACTCGATCGACTGGTTGCCTTGTTTCACGCGGGGCGTTATGCGGAGTTGGAAGTTCAAGCGAGTTTGTTGCTAGGTAAATTTCCAAAATCTGGAATAAGCTGGAAGCTTTTGTGCGCCTCCTTACAGATGCAAGGTAAAGATGCGTTATGCGCTTTGAAAAAAGCAGCAGAACTGTTGCCTGATGATGCCGAAGCGCAAAACAATCTGGGCCTTGTCTTGCAAGACCTCAAGCAATTCGACAGCGCGGTGGCAAGCTATCGCCGAGCGCTTAAGATCGATCCTGATAATGCCGAGGTATGGAATAGCCTTGGCACTGCCTTGCAGGATATTGGTCAACTCGATGCTGCAGTGGACAGTTACCACCGCGCGCTGAAGATCAAGCCCGATTATGTTGAAGGATACAACAACCTGGGTATAGCTTTTCAAGAGCTCAGGCGGCAAGACGATGCAGTCGCCTGTTACCACCGCGCGCTAAAGATCAAATCTGATTACGAAGAGGCGCACCGCAACCTGGGTGTGGCGTTGGCCAGCCTCGGTCAACTCGATGAGGCCGTTGCCAGCTATCGCCGGGCTCTGGAAATCAAGCCAGACTCCTTGGATACCAACCGGGATTATCTCGCGGTCTGGTTGTATCACCCTGAAACCACGCCAGAGGTGCTATACGAAAAACTAAACAGTTTTGCAGTGCGGATGAGTGCTGGCTTGCACGAGATTGATCGTTACTTTCCTAATACCCGCGACCCACGCAGAAAACTGCGCATTGGCTATGTGTCCTCAGATTTTCGCTATCACCCGGTGGGGCGGAATATTTTGCCTTTGATCGGGTGTCATGATCGGAGCAAATTTGAGATTTATCTGTACGGGAATGTGTTGCGGCCGGATAGCGTCACGGAATGGTTTAAGAGCACGGTAACGGCTTGGCGGTCTATTGTCGGAGTATCTGATCAGGATGCGGCGGAGATGATCCGGCGCGACGAGATCGACATCCTGGTGTTGTTGGCTGGTCGTTTTGACGACAACCGGCCCTTGATCGCGGCTTGCCGGGCAGCCCCGGTACAAGTCAGTTTCCATGACCCCGTCACCAGCGGACTGAAGGCCATGGACTATCTGATTACCGATCACGGCTTAAGCCCCCGTGAAACGAAAGAGCCATTTACGGAGCGCTTGTTTCATTTACCGACGTTCTACGTGCATCCGCCGTCGATCAATATGCCGGGCGTAGGTTTACCGCCAGCGCGGGAGAAGGGCTATATCACTTTCGGCAGCTTCAATAACCCGTCGAAGGTAAATGAAAAAGTGATGGCGTTGTGGTCGCGGGTGCTGCATGCCGTGCCGGATTCGCGGCTGACAATTAAGTATCAAAACATCTTTGGAAATGAAAGCCTGCGCCGGCGTTTCTTGGATCTTTTCCTGACCCATGGTATCGAAGCGCAGCGCCTTGATTTGGTAAGCGCATCGGACTCGGGTGAGCAGCATCTGGCACGTTACGCAGGCATCGACATTGCACTGGATACCTTTCCTTTCACCGGTTCCACCACCACTTTCGAATCCCTATGGATGGGCGTGCCGGTTGTGACACTGCTGGGTGACCATATGGTGGCGCGCTGGAGCGGATCGATGCTGAAGAAATTGAAGCTCAATGAATTGGTCGCTCACGATGAGGAGGAATACGTAACGATCGCCCAAGGCTTGGCGCAAAATTTGGATCATCTTGAATCGCTACGTGCCGGCCTACGTGAGCGTGTGGCCAACTCTCCCTTGTGCGATGAGAAGGGCCGTACCCGCCAGATCGAAAGAGCCTATCGATGGATGTGGGCGAAGTGGTGTGCAGAACATGCGGCTTAGCCTGGATGGTATGCTGTGAATTGGGCAAAGCATAAGGGAATCGATGATGCTGGATCGTTTAATTGTTGAATTTGATAAAGGCTTGCGCACCTTGTTCGCGCCAGCGGGAACGGTGCGCCCCTTGCCAGGGAAGCAGGTGGACGAAGCGATATTGAGTGAGCCTGAGAAGCGCTTGGCAGCAGCACTGATGCGCGTAAACCACAGCGGCGAGATTTGCGCCCAGGCGCTTTATCAAGGCCAGGCGCTTACGGCGCGCAACCCGGCGGCGAAGGCCGCGCTGGAACAGGCGGCACAAGAGGAAACCGAACACCTGAGTTGGTGCGAGACGCGTATTCGCGAATTGGGTTCGCATACAAGCTATCTCAATCCGCTCTTGTACACCGGCTCGCTGGCGATCGGTGCATTCGCGGGCGTGTTGGGCGATAAATGGAATCTAGGTTTTCTGGCGGAGACCGAGCATCAAGTGGAGGCTCATCTCGCGCGGCATCTAGAGCGCTTGCCGGTGCAAGATGCCAAGAGCCGGGCGATTGTCGAGCAAATGAAGCAAGACGAGGCGCGCCACGCGACGACGGCGTTGGAACACGGCGGCGCCGAGTTGCCCTTGCCCGTCAAACTGGGGATGAAGCTGAGCTCGAAACTGATGACCAAGACTGCGTATTGGGTTTGAGTGATGCCGAGTTTTTCTCAAAATCTTCAGCAACTCGCACCAGTCGATGGCTTGCAACGATTAAGCTTGCTTGGGTCGGACGGCCAAACCTTGGCAGTATTTGAAAATGCGCCCGGCACGCAGGGCTCGTTTCGGGTCTATCACCATGTCGCCAAGAAATGCGGCGCAATCGGCGTTGAAGCAGCGCAAGAGGCGCTGGCGTTGTTTGCCGAGCACACGAATGATGCGCGGCTGCAGCCGGGCAAACATCCGAATATCGATCGCTTGTTTGATATTGTCGAGCGCAACCTTCGCTTTAATGTGCGCTGTGAATAGTCCGTCTGATCAGCTTTCCTGAATCTCAAAGTCATGCGTAATCACGGCGGTCTTCCCTAGCATGATCGAAGCCGAGCAATATTTTTCCGCCGAGAGATTGATCGCGCGCTCGACCTGTTCTGACTTGAGATCCTTACCGCTGACGATAAAGTGGATGTGAATTTTAGTGAATACCTTGGGGTCAGTGTCGGCGCGTTCGGCGTGAATTTCGGCCACGCAATCGCTGATCTGCTGGCGCTGCTTTTTCAGGATGGCGACCACGTCGTAGGCGGTGCAACCGCCGGTGCCGATCAGCAGCATTTCCATCGGGCGCGGGCCCAGGTTGCGTCCACCGCCATCGGGCGGGCCATCCATCAATACCGCATGGCCGCTTTCGGTCTCACCTAAAAAGCTGGCGCCTTCTACCCACTTGATGCGTGCTTTCATGCTTCTTGTCCCAAGATTTAAAGCGTTAAACGATACCACACGAGGCCGATGAGTTCATGCAGCGCGAAGTAACTCTTCTCCAGCGCTCGCGCGTTCGGGATGAAGTCGAATAAGCTGTAACCGGTGTCGTTTTGTGGCGGCGGGTTGGCGAACCGGGTAGGCGCCGGCAAAAAAATCATGCCCACTTTTTCGAACGCATAGCGCGCACGCGGCATGTGCCAGGCATGGCTGACGACCAGTACTTTTTTGATTTCCACTGGCAAGAGTATTTCCGCG
>JAUXTZ010000380.1 GCA_030681095.1 Burkholderiales bacterium | reverse complement strand
ACGTAGGCATAGCCTTCGCTTTGCCTTTGCATGATCTCGACGATGCCCGCGGGCACCACATCCACCAGCCAGCTCAACTCCTCGCGCGCGGTGTGAGTCATGCGCATGGTGTTGCCGCAGGCCAGCAGCTTCACGCCATCTTTGCTTGCTTCTTCCAGGCCCGCGCTGACCGGCGAATCGTTGCGCAGCATGTTCAAGCCGGGCCCATAGGCGACGATCTCCACGGCCATGGGTTTGTCGCCATAGGCCTTGCGCACGTTGCGGGCGTTGATCAGCGCCATTTCCCATTCGGCGGGATCGTTCTTGCTGACCTGGATGACCACGCCCTTGGGAGCACTAGCGGTTTGCACTGCGGATATGAGGCTGCCGCCAACCAGGGTGTGCATCAGCCATCCGCTTACGGCGCCGAGCGAAACCAGCACCGAGGCGGCGAGCATGTGCTTATGCCACGAGGGCCTTGCTGCCGCCGCGCGTTGCGGCAGCGGCGGGCGCTCGTAAGCATGGCGCAGCAGGCTGCGTGTCTGCTGGATTTCCGCCATACGGTTTTGCAACGCTTCATCACGATTGATCGCTTCGAGCACTCGCGCCCGATCGGCCGCATTCAACTGGCCGTCGAAGAAGGCATTCAACTCGTCTTCAGATATTCCGGGAGATAATCCAGGCGTACTCATTGCCCACTCCTTGATTTCGGCGTTAGCACATGCACGGAGGCAGGGGCCTCGTGCAGCAGGTCGCGCAATGCCACCCGAGCCCGGCTCAGACGGCTCATCACCGTGCCGACCGGAATGCCCAGTGCCTGCGCCGCTGCGCCGTAGGACATTTCCTCCAGGTCCACCAGCGTTACCACCTGGCGCTGGCCCAGTGGCAGCACTGCCACCGCGCGGCGCACGCGTCGGATAAGTTCGCTTTCGAGGTGGTGTTGCTCCGGGCTTGGGCCATCTGCCGGCAGCTCCATGATCTCTTCAATATCCGCTTGCGGATGCAGCCGGCGAAAATGATCGCGCCAGCAGTTGTTGAGAATACTGAACAACCAAGCCTCCAGCACCGACTCGTCCTTCAATTGATTTGCCGATTTCAGCCCTTTGATCAACGCCTCCTGCGCCAGATCGTCCGCCAGACAGGCGTCATGGCACCAGGCATAGGCCACTCGGTACAGCCTGGGCCGTGCCTCGGCGATGCGAATCTTCAATGTGCGGGAGTGAAGCAAGGAGGCGAGAATCGGTGTCTCCGATCAAGGTTTGGTGAACATGCAAGGTAAGACGGCGTGGCCAGCGGAATTATTCCATCCCGCGGGGTGACGGGCAGGCAATTTTGCCATGAATTACAATTTGTTCACGCCGAGTGCCCAAGTAAACCTCTAAATTGTCAGGGCGTTAATGGCTGAGACCAATATTTTCAAGAGGAGATAATCATGACTAGCGCTACCCTACGCACCCACCCGATCGTCATCATCAGCGCCATCGCGGTCACCATCTTTGCCTTGGTCGGCACAGCGGCCATCATGGGCTGGCTGCCCAAAGCGCACACCGAGGAGGGAAGCGCTGAGCAGGCAAAGCTGGTCAGCGAATCGTCTGCTGACAAAACGAAAGCGGCAGAAGCAAAACACACTGACAAAGCCAAGCAAGCAAAATCCAAAACAGTAAAAATCGCTTCATCCGAAAGTGCGCCCCGCTCAAGCAGTGCGGCCACTTGCGCCAATTGCGGTGTGGTGCATTCGGTGAATCTGATTGAAAAAGCCGGCGAAGGCACCGGCCTCGGCGCCGTCGCCGGCGGCGTAGCGGGCGGCTTGCTCGGCAACCAAATCGGCAAGGGCAAAGGCAATACCGTGGCGACCGTGGCCGGTGTGGCAGGCGGCGCGTTTGCCGGCCACCAAGTCGAAAAGAGCATGAAAAAAACCCACAGCTACAAGATCACGGTGCGCATGAATGACGGCACTGATCAGGTCTTTAATCAAAATACCGACCCCGGTCTGGCGATAGGGGAGAAGGTAAAAATCGAGAACGGCGGCATCGTTCGGCAATAGCGCCACGCCTTAGCTTTTCGCACAGGCCACCCTGCCCGGTCTCGATACCCCACTCGGGTAGATGGACCGGGCAGTTTCTTTGGGCGTAGCATGGCTTCTTTACATGCAACTCGCCAAGCGAGCCTAAATCCCTCTCTCCCATTTGTGGGAGAGAGCAGGAGACTGCGGAAGGGTCGCTGCGTAGCAGCGGGGTATCCACCGGCGTCCCCCTTGCGGGGAAAGGGCAACGACTATGACCCCCATTAATCTCCTACGTATCGATCTGCCCATCGGCGGCATGACCTGCACGGCGTGTGCCACGCGTATTGAACGCAGTCTTAATCAACAACCCGGCATCACCGCAGCCATCAACCTCGCCGCGGAAAAAGCACGTGTCGACTACGATCCCGCACAAATCACGCCGGAACAAATCGTGTCGATTATCGAAAAAACGGGCTATCAGGTTCCCGAGCAACATATCTCGCTCGCACTAGAAGGCATGACTTGCGCCGCTTGCGCCGCGCGCATTGAAAAAGCGCTCAATCTTTTGTCCGGCGTTTCCGCCAGCGTGAACTTTGCTACCGAACAAGCAGCGGTGCGCTATCAGCCCGGCAAGATCACGATTGCCCAACTCATCGACGCCGTGCGCAAGACCGGTTACCTGGCGCGCGAGTTGGCCGCACAAGATCGCGACGCCGAGCGCGCACGCAAGCTGGTGCACTATCAAAAAGAATTTCGCCTGTTTTGGATTTCAGCTTTGCTCACTTTGCCGCTACTGGCGCAAATGGGCGGCATGTTAAGCGGCGAGCATCAAGATTGGCTGCCGCGCTGGCTGCAATTGGCCTTGGCCACGCCAGTGCAATTCTGGATCGGTAAGCGTTTTTATATTGGGGCGTATCACGCCTTGCGCGGCGGCGGCGCAAATATGGACGTGCTGGTAGCACTGGGCACCACCATGGCTTATCTCCTGAGCTTGGTCGTCACGCTGCTGGGGATGCACGAGCAACACGTTTATTTCGAAGCTTCCAGCGCCGTCATCACCTTAATTCTGCTCGGCAAGCTGCTGGAAGCGCGCGCCAAGGGCAAAACTTCGGCCGCCATCGAATCGCTGCTCAAACTGCAACCGCGCACGGCGCGCGTCGAACGCGCTGGCCAGCAGCTCGATATCCCCATCGAGCAACTGCAAGCGGGCGATGTATGCATCGTGCGCGCCGGTGAAAATATTCCTGTCGATGGCGAAGTAATCGAGGGCGTTTCCAGCGTGAATGAAGCCATGCTCACCGGTGAGAGCATGCCGCGACACAAAGCCCCCGGTGAGCGCGCCTATGCCGCCACGCAAAATCTTGACGGCATGCTGAAGCTGCGCGCCACCGGCGTGGGGAGCGCCACACAACTCGCCCACATCGTGCGCCTGGTTGAGGATGCGCAAGGCTCGAAGGCGCCGATCCAACGCCTGGCCGATGTCATCTCCGGCATCTTCGTGCCCATCGTGGTGGGGATTGCGCTGCTTACGTTCGTGCTCTGGTGGTGGCTGGGTGGCGACTTATCCGCCGCCCTGATTAACGCGGTGGCGGTGCTGGTCATCGCTTGCCCTTGTGCCTTAGGGCTCGCCACCCCGACGGCGATCATGGTCGGCACCGGACGCGGCGCGCAAACCGGCATTCTGGTGCGCGATGCACGCGCACTCGAGCAAGCGCACAAAATCACCACGCTGATCGTGGACAAAACCGGCACCCTGACCGAGGGGCAACCCACGGTCACGGATGTGATACCGATGGGGAATACCACTGCACAAGATTTGCTCGAAGTCGCGGCGGCGCTCGAACAGGGCTCGCAGCACCCTTTGGCCACGGCGATTCTCAGTCATGCCCAGACCCAAGGGGTGACCCCGCGCGCGATGAGTGGTTTCGCCAGCGTCGCAGGCAAAGGCGTGTCGGCTCTCATCGACAACGAACAGGTCTATCTCGGTTCGCTGAGTTTCCTCGCCGCTTCTGGTGTGCCGCTTGCTGACGCCGATGCGCGCGCCTTGCTCGATCAAGGCAAAACGGTGATCGGCCTCGGCAGCGCACAGCGCTGCATGGGGCTGATCGCCATCGCCGACCGCCTGCGCGACGACTCCGCAGCCGCAGTGCTCCGCCTGCAAGCAATGCATATCGAAGTGGTGATGCTGACCGGCGACAACCCGCAGACCGCCAAAGCCATCGCCGATCAAGCGGGCGTCGATCGCTTCGTTGCAGAAGTCATGCCGCAAGATAAGGCACAAGAAGTCACGCGGCAAAAAGCACAAGGCAAAGTGGTTGGCATGGCGGGCGATGGCATCAATGATGCGCCGGCGTTGTCGGCGGCGGATGTCGGCTTCGCCATCAGCAGCGGTTCCGATATCGCGATCGAGGCAGCGGATGTAACCTTAATGCGCAACAGCCTGATGAGCGTGGCGGATGCCATCTCACTCTCGCGCGCGACGCTGAGCAAGATTCGTCAAAACCTATTCTTCGCTTTCATCTACAACGTGCTAGGCATTCCCCTCGCCGCCTTGGGCATGCTGAACCCGGTGATCGCGGGTGCGGCCATGGCCATGAGCTCGGTGTCAGTGGTGAGCAATGCTTTGTTGTTGAAACGTTGGAAACCGATTTCGCCACAACCGTCCCCCTCTCTCCTTGCTCTCTCCCGCAAGCGGGAGAGAGGGACTTAGACTCGCTTCGCGAGTTTCATCTTATGGAGATATAAATGGAAACCCTTACCCTGAATGTAAAAGGCATGACCTGCATGGGCTGCGTCGCCAGCGTTAAACGCGTGCTCACACCGATTGCCGGCGTCGCCAATATCGATGTCGTATTGGAAACCGGCAAAGTCGCCATCGGCTTTGATGCGAGCCTGGCTCAACCCGATCAATTTCGCGAGGCGATCCGCAATGCCGGCTACGAAGTTCTGAACTAAAATGCCCTGCCACGCCACAAGGCTGGCTTGCTCAAGCGCATTAACCACATCGAAGACCAAGTGCGCGGCATTGGAAAAATGATCGAGGGGGATCGTTATTGCTTGGATATTCTCACGCAGATATCAGCGATTCAATCCGCGCTGGATGCGACTGCCTTGCAAAGCCTGGACGACCACACGCGTGGCTGCGTCAGCGGCGCAATCCAATCGGGTAAAGGCGACACAGCAATTGCTGAATTAATGGCCGTGGTGAAACAATTCGCGCGCTGAGACGCGCGATGCATAAACCAGGGATAATGCACGTCGGGATCGACAGGGCGTAGGGGTCGGGCATGCCTCGCCTCTACAGCCGATCTACTCACTACCCTTCTTTGCCCCAGAAAGTTACACCATGTTTCGCCACACCACGCTGCTTATCCTCTGCGCCCTTACCCTAACGGCATGCAACAAAATCCCCGAAAAATCTGACAAAGCGGCCACCAGCGAGCGCCCTTTACTCCTCTCGGCAGAAGATATCGTTACCGTGCAAAGCAGCGCGCTGGTGTCGGGCCCGTCCATCACCGGCTCGGTGCAGCCCGAGCGCCGTGCCGATTTGCGCGCCGAGGTATCGGCAGTGGTATTGCAGGTGCTCAAGGAAAATGGCGACAGCGTGCGCCAGGGCGATGTGCTGGTACGCCTGGACGATACCGCGATTCGCGATAGCCTGGTTTCGGCTGAAGCTTCCGCCCGCGCGGCCAACCAAGCTTACGATCAAGCCGCTCGCCAGATTGTCCGCATGAGCACCTTGCGCGCATCGGGCATGGTCTCCACCGTCGCCCTGGAGGACGCCGAGATTCGCCGCAATACCGCGCAAAGCGATTTGGCCGCAGCCAACACCCGGGTCGCCCAAGCGCGTCAACAAATGCAGCGCACCGTCGCACGCGCGCCGTTTGATGGCATCGTGAGCGACCGCAAGGTTTCCGCAGGCGACACCGCGCAAATCGGTAAAGAGTTGGTAAAAGTCATCGACCCACACAGCATGCGCTTTGAAGGCTTGGTCTCGGCCGACCATATTGGTCAAATTCAAGCTGGGCAGCGCGTGGCTTTTCGGGTGAATGGTTATGGCGAGCAAACCTTCAACGGCAAAGTTCGGCGCGTGAATCCGAGTGCGAATGAGACCACACGCCAAGTCGAAGTGCTGGTGGATTTCATAGACGCGAAGCAGCAGCCTGCACTCGCTGGCTTGTATGCGGAGGGCAAGATCGAAACCAGCAGCAGCGCGGGGCTCACGGTTAATCCCAGCGCCTTGGTGCGCGAAGGCGATAAAACCTCGGTGTGGCGCGTGCAAAATAACACGCTGCAAAAAATCGATTTAGTCTTGGGCGAACGCGATTCGCGCAGCGGTGATTTCGCCATCCAAAGCGGCGTCGCGCAAGGCGATCTATTGTTGCGACACCCGAGCGCCACCCTAAAAGACGGGCAAAAAGTGGACATGCCGCGCGCTGCCGGGACCGGCAAGTAAGATGTTCCTTTCCGATTTCAGCATCAAGCGGCCCGTCATCACCGTGGTGATTATCATCATGCTGATGAGCTTGGGTTTGCTGGCGCTGAAAAAATTGCGCGTGAATCAGTTTCCCGATATCGAGCCGCCGGTCATGGTGGTGAATATTCCCTACCCCGGCGCATCGCCTGAAACCGTGGAGCGCGAGATCATCAATCGCGTGGAAAAATCCTTACAGAGCATTTCTCAGGTTTATAAGATTCAGGCGACCGCCAATGAGAGCGCGGCGAGTATCGTCATTACCTTCAACTTCAAAAAGAATATGGTTGAAGCCTCGGACGAAATTCGCAACGCCATCGCCTCGGTGCGGCATAAGCTGCCGGTGGAGATGCGCGAGCCGATCTTGCAACGGATTGATCCTGGCGCACAGCCCATCATGCAGATCGCCCTATCCTCCAGCACGCAAACCCACGCGGAGATATCGCGTCTCGCAGAAGATACCCTGGCCGATCAGTTTCGCGCCATTGATGGCGTTGCTGTGGTCAGCGTCAATGGCGCGCTGCGGCGCGAACTCTCCGTGCTGCTACGTGCGGAAAAGTTGCGCGAATACAATATTTCGGTGACCGAAGTGGTCGCCGCCTTGCGCAATCAAAACACCACCGCGCCGGTGGGGCGCATCAAGGGCGCGCTGGATGAGCAGAGCATTCGCTTGGTGGGGCGCATCGAATCGCCTGCCGAGTTCGAACAGATTGTGCTTAAGCGGCGCGGCGACGAAGTGGTGCGGCTCGGCCAAGTCGCCACCATCGCGGACGGCTTTGCGGAACTCTCCGGCATGAGTTTGCGCAACGGCCTGCCCAATGTCGGCATCTCCGTCACGCGCTCGCGCGACGCCAGCACCGTCAGTGTCGCGGATGAGGTGCGCAAGCGCGTGACGGAAATCAACAAGACCTTAAACTCCGGCACACGAATGGACGTAACGCAGGACAGCGGTAAAAACGCACAGAATAGCCTGCGCAATGTGGTCGAAGCGTTAATCTTTGGCGCGCTGCTGACGATCTTGGTGGTGTACGCTTTTCTCAACTCTTGGCGCTCTACCCTGATTACCGCGCTGAGTCTGCCCACCTCGGTGATCGCCGCGTTCATCGCGATTTGGGCTAGCGGCTTCACGCTAAATTTCATGACGCTATTGGGATTGTCGCTTGCCATCGGCGTATTGATCGATGACGCAATCGTGGTACGCGAAAATATCGTACGCCATATGCAGCGCGGCGCAGATCGCGTGACGGCGGCGCGCGCGGGCACGCAAGAGATTGGCCTCGCCGTGACCGCGACTACTTTCTCCATAGTGGCGGTGTTTATTCCGGTGGCCTTCATGGCGGGCACGGCGGGCGAATGGTTTCGACCGTTTGCGTTAACGGTGGCCTGCTCGGTGCTGGTGAGCTTATTTATTTCGTTTACCCTCGACCCAATGCTATCCGCTTACTGGGGCGACCCGGTCGGCTATGCGCAACAAACCAAAAAAGGCATCAGCCTATGGCTCGCCCGATTCAACCAGTGGTTCGATCATCAAGCTGATCGCTATGGCAATGTGATTGCCTGGGCGCTGTATCACCGGCGCTATATGGCCGCCATTGCCGGGCTGAGTTTAGCGGCGGCAGTCGCCTTGCAATTCACACTGGGCGGCTCGAGTTTTCTGCCACCATCGGATGTGGGCGTGATCGCCATCGACGTGCGCACCCCCTCTTCCACCAGCCTGGAATACGCGCGCTTGAAAGTGGAAAAAGCCGCCGAGCTCGCGCGCACCGTGCCGGAAACGGTTGCCACCAATAGCAATGTCACCACGGCGGGTGGGCGCGTGTATGTGGATATCGGCAAGAGCAATCAGCGCAAGCGCTCGGCGAACGACATCACCGTGGACTTGCGCAAACTCATGACGCGCATCGTGGGCGCGGAATACACCGTATTGGATGATTTGAATAATGGCGCGAGAAAACCCGTACAGATTTTATTTACCGGCCCCGATGCACGGCGTTTAAGTGATATCACCAGCAGCTTTATGCAAAAACTCGCGAAAGTACCCGGCGCGGTAGATATCGGCTTATCCGAACAAGACCCGAAAGACGAATTAAAAATCGAGCTGAATCGCGGCCTCGCCAACGCGCTGGGCATCTCGGTAGGCGACACGGCGCAAGCGTTACGCGTGGCATTTGCGGGGGTGGAGGTCGGCGATTGGGTCGACCCGACGGGCGAGTCGCGCGATGTGTCGGTGCGGCTGCATCCAGATGATCGGGTGAGTGCGGCCAACATTGAGCGCCTACCGATTGCGGTGAGCGGCGGCAATGTCGTGGTGCCGCTGGATCAAATCGCAACTATCACCATGGGAAAAGGCCCGGCACAAATCCAACACTCTGACGGCAAACGCATGATGACCGTGTCGGCCAATGCGCAGGGCCGCTCCGCCGGTGAAATCACCGCTGACGCGCTGAAAATCGCCGCGCAAATTTCTTTCCCCGCAGGCTATGGCGTGGAACTCGGCGGCGCATCGCGCGACCAGAAAGAAGTATTCAGCGAAATGGGCATCGCCCTGGTCATGGGCATCGGGCTCATGTATTTGATCTTGGTGATCCAGTTCGGCTCCTTCACCGCCCCTCTGCCGGTGATGCTATCGCTACCCCTAAGCCTCATCGGCGTCGTGCTCGCACTCCTGTTAACCGGTGGCACGCTCAATCTCATGAGCTTTATCGGCGTCATCATGTTGATGGGCCTAGTCGCCAAAAACGCCATCCTGCTACTGGATTGCGCGCGCAAGGAAGAGGCGCAGGGGGTGGGTCGCGAACAAGCCCTAATGCACGCCGGGCGCATGCGTTTGCGGCCTATTCTAATGACCACCTTCGCCCTGGTCGCGGGCATGATGCCGGTGGCCATCGGCCTGGGCGAAGGCGGAGAATTTTACCGCCCGATGGCGATTGCCATCATCGGCGGCACCATCACCTCAACGATATTAACGCTGCTCGTGGTGCCGACCTTTTACGACAGCATCGAAATCGCGCGCGATCGCGCCATCGCCAAATTTCATGCGCGCGAAGCGCGGTGGAATGCATTTACCGCTTTCGTTTTGACCTTGGTCGAGGCGATTTTGACGCTGTTGTTTGTGCGGATTTGCTATCGTTTGCTGAAAAAAATACGACTGCCAAGCCGTAAGTTCAGCTGATCTCAATCTCGGCCGCCGCTTAGTCCAGCGCTTTATTCGCCAAACCCAAGCACACAAATGACCACTCCCCTCGACACCGTGTTCGCCTACCACGAGCGCACCAAACACCATTTCCAACGCTACGCCGCTGGCCCCGGCGGCCTCGACTGGGCGACGCAGCCCGACCCGTTTCGCAGCTTCGCCGGCAGCCCTCAGTTGGCGCTGCCGCTGCTGGGCGCCACCACGCTCCAAACGCGTTATGCCGATCTTTACCAGCCGGGGGCGCCTGCGCCGCACGCGTTCACGCTCGCCAACATCGCCGCCCTGCTCGAACTCGCCTTTGGCCTCTCCGCGTGGAAAAAATATGGCGCAACACGCTGGGCCTTGCGCTGTATTCCCTCTAGCGGCAACTTACATCCCACTGAAGCCTATGTTGTGGTGCAAGGCACAGACGGCATCGCCGACGGCGTGCATCATTACCTCAGCCGCGATCATGTGTTGGAACAGCGTTGCGATTTACCCGCCGACTTGCCCGCCGAAACCTTTCTGCTCGGGCTATCCTCCATACACTGGCGCGAAGCGTGGAAATATGGCGAACGGGCGTATCGCTACTGCCAGCACGACGCGGGACACGCTATCGCCGCCACGCGCTACGCGGCTGCCGCGCTCGGCTGGCAGGCGCGTGTGCTCAGCGGTTGGAGCGATGCGGATATCGCGGGCTTGTTAGGTTTAGATCGTGACGCCGATTTCGGCGATGCCGAGCGCGAGCATCCGGATGTGATGATGCTGATAGGTCGCAATGTGGCTGAGCCCCTTACCCCGCAAAGAGCAGTCGCGCAGGCTTGGTACGGCCAAGCCAACCACCTCTCACCGCATCACGCCCACGATTGGCCGGTGATCGAAGCAGTCGCGGCGGCTTGCACCAAACCCGAGACCCACGAGCCCGCGTGGCAAGCACCTCCCTTACCCGATCCATTATCACTCGCCAACCAAGCCCGCGCGAGCGAGATCATCAAACAACGCCGCAGCGCGCAAGAATTCGACGGTAACACCTCGATCAGCGCCGACACACTCTTTCGCATGCTCGATATGACCTTGCCGCGCGCCGCCGTGCCGCCGTGGGATACGATCGACTGGGCACCGCGCATTCACCTTGCGCTGTTCATTCACCGCGTCGAAGGCCTCGTGCCCGGCGTATATCTCTTTTTGCGTAGCGCACACCTTGAATCGAAAATGCGCGCGGAGTTGTCCGGTGAATTCCAATGGGTGCGTGCGGAAGGTTGCCCCGCACATTTGGAACTCTATCGCGTAGCTGAGGCCGACGCGCGCAATGCTGCCAAGACGCTTTCGTGTCATCAAGACATCGCCGCCGACGGCGCATTCAGTCTGGGCATGCTCGCCGAATATGAAAGCAGCTTAGCGCACGGGCCATGGATTTATCGCCAGCTGTTTTGGGAAGCCGGCATCCTCGGCCACGTGTTGTACCTCGAAGCCGAAGCCGCCGGCGTACGCGGCACCGGCATCGGCTGCTACTTCGACGACGGCGTGCATGATGTACTGGGCATCAAAGGCCGCTGGTTACAAAGCTTGTATCACTTCACCATCGGCGGCGCGCTGACTGATACCCGATTGGAGACCTTGCCCGCTTACGCGCATTTGAAGCGAGAATAGTGGCGGCTCCATATGGCTAAATCCCCTATCCCACGCACGGTGGACGCCCCCCTCAGCTTGCGCTAGAGTGGCGACCTTTCCTCATTATTTAAGCGGTAATAACCATGAGCAACGAAGCGTTAAGCAAAGAACAACGCATCCTGCGCGCCATGCGCAAGACGCTGGCGAGTGTGATCAAAGACGTCACGCCGAAGAGCGGCTATCTCAGCCCCTTATCGGATGAGACGGTTGAGGGCATTAAAGAATGCTTCACGCTGATTTCAATCCGCGAGCGAGAGTTGGCGGATGAGTTGGGCCTCGCTACGGCCAAGCCGCATTACACGGATGAAGTGAAGACATCGACGGTGGTGAATTTTATTAAGCCGAAATCGGATAAGCCTGAAAGCTAAATCCAATCGCCCCATTTTGCATGGCGGCGCGCACGCAACAGTACACGCGACAGAGACGTTCGTCGCCGACACTCAGAATTTAGCACTCGCTATCTAAGTCAGGGTTGATAACAAAGACTATTTGTAACTTTTCGCGTAGACACGCGTTCGAATCCACTCGGCAGTTCCTTAAAAACGGAAACCTCGCAGGTTTGAAATGCGATCCCCGTCCACATCCAAGAAGCACCCTTACCGCCAATCCTCTCATTTACCACAATGTATTTTGAGCCTTTCTCAGGAGTGAAGCTCACAAATGGGCCGCATGTCTTACGAAAGCCGGTGTTCACCCACGAAATGACCGAAGTGACCGCGATTTCTTCTCCTGCATTGATACTGATCTGATTAGAGATTGAGTTATCGTCGTTTACACGAAACGTCCCATCACGCTTGCAAATCAATGGGTCGCCTACAAGTGGAACACCTTTGGCCGTTTCATATTTCTTATCCGAACTAAATTCAAGCCGCGCAACTTCACTACCGGCTGCGGCCTTCGCGACAGGAAATTTCTGCCCCGTTAACTGCTCCGAAAGTGATGTCGCACAGGCTGCGACAATTAACGACACGCCAATAATGACTAATAATCTAAAAGAGTGCTTCATACAGTTTTCCTTATGTAAGATTCAATTATGCTTACCCGCATAGAGCGCAAATTTCAAAGCATATATAGTTTTGCCACTATATACCTGCCCGGCATATTACCGTCCCTAACGCCGCCCTAAAACAGAGCACGACCCATCCCCCGCGCGCCAGAATCGGGCAATTATCTGCTTCAGCGTGGGCAAATTTTCCCTAAGTCATTATGCCGATTCAGTTTAATTTTTTAGTATGAAAATTGCTTTAATTTAGCGGAATCGGCTCTTGGGTGCTCGACTGTGTTTGCCAACCTACACCAACTCTCTCATCACGCAGCTTGGCGCAGGCAGCTAGAAATGCTGCTGGAATCCACGGGCGAGGGCATTTACGGCGTCGATCTCAATGGCCGTTGCATCTTCATCAACCCGGCAGGCGCAGAACTGCTCGGCTACACGTCGGACGAGATATTTGGCCGCAATATGCATTACCTGATTCATCACTCGTACGCTAATCATGCACTGATGCCGGTACATGAATGCCGCATTTTCAAAGCCTTTCGTGAGGGGCAGGGCTGCCGCGTCGATGATGAGGTGCTATGGCGACGAGACGGTAGTTCTTTTCCCGCTGAGTATGCGTCTTACCCCATCCGCGATGGCGCAACCGTGGTTGGTGCGGTGGTCACGTTTTCCGATATATCGGATCGCAAGCGCACGCAGCTCGCCCTGCAAGCAGCCCATCTCGAATTGGAACAACGCGTCGAAGAGCGTACGACTGAATTGCGCGTTACCCACGATGCTTTGCGGCGTTTGTCCGCGCACTTGAACTCGATACGAGAAGAAGAGCGGGCGCATATTGCACGCGACATCCATGACGAATTTGGCGCATCCCTCACCGCATTGCAATTGGATTTGAACTGGCTGCGTCAGCGTCTCGGCGATGAGGCCACCCTGACAGCACATATCGATCGCATGCTGGAAGTGGCCGGTACGGCGATGGGCTCGGTGCGGCGCATCCTCAATGATTTGCGCCCTGGCGTGTTGGATCATCTGGGCTTATGGGCCGCGCTGGAATGCCTGCTGCAGGATCTGCAAGAACGCACTGGGCTGCATTGCACGTTCTCATGCACGCCCGAAATCGAGCGCCACCGCTTCGGGCGCGAAGCGGAAATCGCCATCTTTCGCATCGTGCAAGAAGTGCTTACCAATGTGCAACGTCACGCACAGGCCAGCAATGTGCGCTTAGAGGCGCAGTCTGAAGCGGGCAATCTTCTGCTGTTCGTCGCCGATGATGGCCAGGGCATGCAGGTGCCCGCGCAGCCGACTACTTTCGGCTTGCTCGGCATGCGCGAGCGTGCCCGCGCCTTGGGCGGAGACTTAGAAATCGCCAGCACCCGCGGGCAAGGCACCACCGTCACACTCGTACTGAATGGGGCCACATGACACGCATCCTGATTGTCGATGACCACATGATTATTCGGCGCGGCTTAATACAGATTCTGGCCGAGCATCCGCGTATCGAACATATCGCGGAAGCGGCCGATGGCCCTAGCGCCTTGCAAGCGCTGCGCGGCGCGCGCTTCGATGTCGTGCTACTGGATATCGCCCTGGGGGAACGCGATGGCTTGGATGTTTTAAAGTCGATGCACAGCGAATTCCCCACGCTCGGCGTCATCATGTTGTCGGTCTATCCGGAAACGCAATTCGGCGTGCGTTCGATTAAGAGCGGCGCCAATGCTTATTTGAATAAGGGCAGCTCGCCCGAAGTGCTGTTCGATGCCATTTTCAAGGTCGCGAGCGGCGGGATCTACATCACGCCAGCCATTGCCGAACTATTGGCCAAGAACGTGCGCCAGGATAATACGCAGACGCCGCATGAGGCGCTCTCCAACCGCGAATTCCAAGTGTTGCAGCTCTTAGCCAACGGACACACCGTGTCTGAAATCGCGCAGCAGCTCTCTCTATCGGTCAACACTATCTCCACCTATCGCAGCCGGATTTGCGAAAAACTTGGCGTGCGCAGTTTAGTAGAACTACTGACCTACGCCACGCGCCACGAATTACTCCCGCTTTCACGATGAGCGGATCGCACCCTGTGTAGTAATCGCACTACAAGCAAATCACGCTTGCCGTGATAGCGCAGAATCGTGTGGCACGGAAAATAGCGAGCGTACGCAACCTATTCAGGAGTGGCACATGGCCAAGCACGCTGGTTTTCGATTAGGTATCTATGTCTTTAAGGACGCGGAGGTGGTGGATTTTGCTGCCCCCTATGGCGTGATCTCTGTCGCACGACGGCTTGACCCCGAACTGGATGTGTTTTTGATCGCTGAAAGCCAACGCCCCATTCAGACCCAAGCGGGTTTTACGGTCGTGCCCAACTACGCCTTCGGCGACCACCCCGCACTAGATGCCTTTCTGATTCCGGGTGGTTTCGGCACGCGCCAGGAAATGTACAACCGCAACCTGCATGCCTACATCAATGCCTTGCCGTCTGACTGTTTACTCACCAGCGTGTGCACTGGCTCGTGGATTTATGCGCACATGGGGCTACTGGATGGCTTGGCGGCCACCAATCGCAAAGAGCCTGACCGTATCGAAGCCTCGCACCTGGGCAAAACGCCGATTGACCGTCTCGCGGAAATTGCCCCTGCCTGCCGCGTCAGCCGCGCGCGCGTGGTGGACGCGGGCCGCGTGATCACCGCAGGCGGCATTGCCTCAGGAATGGAGATGGGCTTTCACCTATTACGGCGCGCCGGTTACGACGAAGGCTTTATCACGGACGTGGCGCGCATCATGGAATACCAGCGTGCCTATGAACTTTATCGGCACGATATCGAGTACGCCAGCCAAAAAGAATCCCCCGCGTTGCAATCCGTTTGAACCACTCCCGTTTGAATAACACATAGGAGCTTGCCATGTCTGCTTTCAACAACCCATTTGATCCGAATACCAAACTCACGCAAGGTTGCAGTTGCGGGCACCATGCCAACCAAGCCGAGCATGATCATGCAAAAGTGATGGAAGCACGCGACTTGGAAGATCGCGCAGTGGAAGGCGCGATCATGCGCGCCCTGTTCCCGCATGATGAGACGCGGCGCAACTTTTTGAGAACCGTGGGGGCTAGCACGGCGTTAGCCGCCATTTCCACCTTTTTCCCTTTGGGTGCGGCCAAGGAGGCCTTTGCCCAAGTCGGCGGCAAACTGGAAAAGACCAAATTAAAAGTAGGCTTCATCCCAATTACCTGCGCCACCCCCATCATCATGGCGCACCCGCTCGGCTTCTACGCTAAGCAAGGGCTAGATGTCGAAGTGGTGAAAACCGCCGGATGGGCAGTGATCCGCGATAAATCACTATCTAAAGAATACGACGCCGCGCATATGCTCTCGCCCATGCCGTTAGCGATTTCACTCGGCGCGGGATCTAACCCGATTCCTTGGACAATGCCGGCCGTCGAAAATATCAACGGTCAAGCCATCACGCTTGCGATCAAGCACAAAGATAAACGCGACCCCAAAGACTGGAAGGGATTTAAGTTTGCCGTGCCCTTCGACTACTCGATGCACAACTATTTGCTGCGTTACTACTTGGCCGAACACGGCATCGACCCGGATAAGGATGTGCAAATCCGCTCTGTGCCCCCACCCGAAATGGTGGCCAATCTGCGCGCCGATAATATCGATGGTTTCTTAGCCCCCGACCCGATGAACCAGCGCGCGGTGTATGACGGCGTAGGCTTCATTCACATTCTCTCCAAAGAAATATGGGACGGTCACCCCTGCTGTGGGTTTACCGCGAGCAAGGAATTTGTCACTCAAATGCCCAACACCTACCACGCTTTGCTCAAGGGCATACTCGAAGCAACGGCCTATGCCCGTAAGCCGGAAAACCGCAAAGAAATTGCCGCAGCGATTGCGCCTGCCAATTACCTCAATCAACCGGTAACCGTTGTAGAACAAGTGCTAACCGGCACCTACGCCGATGGGCTGGGGAACATCAAAACCGTGCCGAATCGCATCGACTTCGATCCCTTCCCTTGGCAGTCTTTCGCTATCTGGATCATGACCCAAATGAAGCGCTGGGGCCAAATAAACGGCGAGATCAACTATCAAAAAGTAGCACAGGAAGTTTTTCTTGCGACTGATGCCACGCGCTTGATGAAGGAAGTGGGCTTGGTGCCGCCCACTACCACCAGCAAGAAATTTTCGGTGATGAAAAAAGAGTTCGATCCGAGCAAACCGGAGCAGTACATCAAAAGCTTCGCGATCAGAAAGAGCTAAAGCATGAAAACCCACAAGCCTTGGCTGGCGCCGCTGCTGTCGTTGATCTTCTTTGGTTGCTTCCTGGGCATCTGGTATTTAGCCACGATGCAAGCGGAAGCCCCAGTAGTGGTGGAATCGGAATATGCCAAGCTGGTGGGCGCATCGGCCGCCACCGGCACCAAGTCTGCCGTGCCGAATCCAACCGATGTCGCGAAGAAACTTTGGCAACATATCAAAGATCCCTTCTACGATCGGGGCACCAACGACAAAGGCATCGGCATCCAGCTCGGTTACTCCATCGGTCGGGTGTTGTTAGGCTTTTTCCTGGCGGCAGTCGTGGCGATTCCGCTCGGCTTCCTGATTGGCATGTCTCCGTTGGTACACAAAGCACTGGATCCTTTTATCCAAGTGCTGAAACCGATCTCGCCCTTGGCGTGGATGCCGCTCGCGCTCTACACCATCAAGGACTCGAGCACCTCAGCTATTTTTGTGATTTTCATTTGCTCCTTGTGGCCAATGTTGATTAATACTGCTTTCGGTGTTGCCTCGGTGCGCAAGGATTGGCTAAACGTGGCGCGCACCTTAGAGGTCTCGCCCCTACGCACTGCGTTTCAGGTGATTCTCCCGGCAGCGGCCCCAACCATCATGACCGGCATGCGCATTTCTGTCGGTATCGCTTGGCTGGTCATTGTCGCAGCGGAAATGCTGGTGGGCGGCACCGGTATCGGCTACTTCGTGTGGAACGAGTGGAATAATTTATCCATCACCAACATCATCAACGCCATTCTGTTGATCGGCCTGGTAGGCATGTTGTTAGATGCCATCCTCAATCGTCTGACTAAAGCCGTCACCTATCAGGAGTAACGTATGACTCAAAGTTTTCTCATGGTGGAAGCGCTGGCCAGGTCGTTCCCCACGGCCGATGGCAAACCAGGCCTCCCCGTATTTGAGAATATTCATTTCGGCATCGAGCGCGGCGAATTTGTCTGCATCGTGGGACACTCTGGCTGCGGCAAGACCACGATCCTGAATATTCTGGCTGGCTTGGATGAAAGCACTTCAGGCATGGTGATCATGGATGGTCGCGAGGTGCGTGGCCCCTCACTCGATCGCGGTGTGGTGTTTCAGAGTCACGCGCTTTTACCTTGGCTCAGCACGCTCAAAAATGTGGAATTCGGCGTACGTTCTCGTTGGCCTGATTGGAGCGCCAGCGAGATTCAAGCACACAGCACCAAGTACTTGGAAATGGTGGGCCTAGGTCAAGCCCTGCACAAGAAACCATCGGAGTTGTCGGGTGGGATGAAGCAGCGGGTCGGCATCGCTCGAGCTTTTGCCATTCAACCCAAAATGCTTTTGCTGGATGAACCCTTTGGCGCTTTAGATGCCCTGACGCGCGGCACGATTCAAGACGAATTAGTGTCTATCGTGCAAGCTACGCATCAGACAGTGTTTATGATCACGCATGATGTGGATGAATCGATCTTACTCGCCGACAAAGTCATCCTGATGAGCAGTGGTCCCCATGCCAAGATCGCCGAAATCGTAGAAGTCACCCTGCCCCGCGACCGTACACGCCACACCATTCACCATAATCCGCAGTACTACAAAATCCGTAATCATCTGGTGGATTTCTTGGTCAATCGCTCGCAGGAATACGCAGGTGCCGATCTTGCCGCTGATTACGACCCGAAGCACCCGCCGCTGGTGCGTCCGGGCCTGACTGACGACACGCCCAACAAGCCGAACGATCCTGCCCTGCAGGCGGCCCCTCAACCGCTTTTACAAGCCAACGCCTCGAACTAAAAGGAGTCCGACATGACCCGTAACGAAGTCACCGATCTGATCATTGCCAACAAACTGCGTAAGAAATTGAAATGGGCGCAGCTCGCCGAAGCCGTTGGCTACAGTAAGGAATGGACGACCGCCGCTCTGCTTGGGCAAATGACGCTCACCGCCGAGCAGGCCGCCAAAGTCGGTGCGATGCTGGAATTGCCCCCCGAAGCCGTTACGCAACTGCAAGTCGTGCCGTATAAAGGCTCGCTCCCCACCACGGTGCCAACCGATCCACTCATCTATCGCTTCTATGAACTTATCAGCGTCTATGGCATCACCATCAAACAACTGATTAACGAAGAATTTGGCGACGGCATCATGAGCGCCATCGACTTTTCCATGGACATCACGCGCGAACCCGATCCCAAGGGCGATCGCGTGCATATCGTGATGAGTGGGAAGTTTTTGCCCTACAAGACTTACTGATTAGCGGGGGCTTGCTTAGACGCATTATCGATCAAGGCGCTTTACTTACAAAGTTGCGCCATCGCCAATTTCCACAAGCCGCATTTCCGCTTCCCCCGCATGCCGCGCCGCGATCATTTTATTGCCGGTAGCAATCCAATGTTCGCGGCCACTTGCGACGGCCGATTTCAGCAGCGCAAGATTGCCGGTCTCGACCCAAGCCTGATAAGCGCTGGTCAGCAAGGGAAAAAGTTTTTTGCGCATGCCTTCGAAATTGGCGAAATAGAAATGCAGCGAGGGCTGCGCGTCGCGCTCGATCAGCGTGGGCAGGGTCGATAAGCAATCCGCTAAATTGTCGCGTACCGCGCGCGCATACAGCTCGGGGCGGTGGCGGCTGCAGGTCATGAGCATCTCGCTCCATGCGTCGTCGCCGTATTCGCGCCCGGCCAAGCCTTCGCCCAGTTCATGCAAGATCATGGCTTCGGCCTCGACCTCGGTCATACGACTCAGCGATTGATCCGGTGCGTGTACGAAGTCGTAACAAGCGAGTGCGCGTCCTAAGGCGTTATCGCGCTGCTGCATATTCCACTCTTCGACTTTACTCCAGAGAAAGCTTTTGACCGCTTCGCGCCGAATATAGATGGTGTTGCCTTGTAAGGCCGCCGGCGGCGCGATCAAGTCGCGCGCATATTCGCAATCAGCTACCAGCACTTGGAAACCATCGCGCTGTTCGGCGCGATGCAAGCGGCCCAGAAAGAAATGCGGTCGGTGAAAGCGGCCATAGCCCGCGTTATAGACATAGCCTTGCGATAGTAATTCCTGATTAACTAGGTCGGCTTCAAACGGATCGCATGCGCCGGTGGACAGCGGTACGGGAAGATAGGCTTGGTCTTCGAGGGTATGCCACAATTGCTCGCGCTCGATCAGCCAGTTACCCAGATCATCCTTGGGTAAATTGTCGGCATACGGGATATCGTATTCCCAGCGATAGTACTGGCGCATTTCCAACAAGAAGATACACATGGTCATGTCTTGCGCATGACGGGCATCGGTAATGTGGCAATTGGTTTGAACCGCATCCACGATTTGATTGAAGTGTTGCATGACTAGCTCGCAGTTTCGATAGGCATGAGCCTATCACTATGCGCGACTATTTTGGAAGCGGTTTGGCGGCGAGATCGTGCTCGTCGGAGCCGGTGATTTTCACTTTGAGAAACTCACCCGGCTGAATGGTCTTTTTGCTTTGCACAAACACGATGCCGTCGATATCCGGCGCATCAGCGCTGCTGCGTGCAATGGCGCCGCCCTCGACCAATTCGTCCACCAGCACGGTTAGGGTCTGGCCGACTTTGCGCGCCAAGCGTTCGGTGCTGATGCCAGCTTGCAATGCCATCAGGCGCGCTTTGCGTTCTTCTTTCACTTCTTCCGGCACCGGGTTCGGCAGCGCATTCGCACTCGCCCCTTCTACCGCCGAGTAGGTGAAACAGCCCACGCGATCCAATTGCGCTTCGCTTAAGAATTCCAGCAAACGCTGGAAATCATCTTCCGTCTCGCCGGGAAAACCGGTAATGAAGGTGCTGCGGATGGTCAGTTCCGGACAAATCTCGCGCCAAGCCTGGATGCGCTTTAAGTTGTTCTCCGACGCCGCTGGGCGCTTCATCGCTTTCAGCACTTTCGGACTCGCATGCTGCAAGGGAATATCCAGATAAGGCAGCACCTTCCCTTCCGCCATCAGCGGGATCACCTCATCCACATGGGGATACGGGTACACATAATGCAGCCGCACCCAAATACCGAATTCGCCCAGCGCGCGCACCAGCTCGGTCATGCGCGTCTTGAGCGGCTGGCCGTTCCAAAATCCGGTGCGGTATTTAACATCCACGCCATAGGCGCTGGTGTCTTGTGAGATGACCAGCAACTCTTTCACACCGGCTTTCACCAGGCTCTCTGCCTCGTGCATCACCTCATGCACCGGGCGGCTGACGAGATCGCCACGCAGGCTGGGAATGATGCAGAAGGTGCAGCGATGATTGCAGCCTTCGGAAATTTTTAAATACGCGTAGTGCTTAGGGGTGAGACGAATTCCCTGCTCGGGAATCAGGCTGGTAAACGGATCGTGGCGCTGCGGCAGATGGGCGTGCACCGCGTTCATCACTTCCTCGGTGGCGTGCGGCCCGGTCACCGCGAGTACGCGCGGATGGGTCTGCTGCACGATATCGCCCTTGGCGCCGAGGCAGCCGGTGACGATCACTTTGCCGTTCTCATTCAGCGCCTCGCCGATGGCATCCAGGCTCTCTTCCACTGCCGCGTCGATAAAGCCGCAGGTATTCACCACCACCAGATCGGCATCTTGATAGTTGCCGACGATGCCGTAACCTTCGGCGCGCAGTCGAGTCAGGATGTGCTCGGAATCGACGGTGGCCTTGGGGCACCCGAGCGAGACAAAACCGACTTGGGGGATTTTGTTGGCGGCTTTAGCCATGCGCTACGCCATCCAGCACCCAGCCGGTAAACCAAACCGTGCCGACGCCGAGCCCGATCAGAATCACTTGTTGCAAGGTCGCTTGCAATTCAGCGCGCTTGTGCAAACCCGGAATCAAATCCGCCACCGCCACGTAGATCATGCTCGCCGCCGCGATGCCCAGGGTGTAGGGCACCGCGCCGCGCATTGTGTCCAGCGCGTAATACGCAAGCACCCCGCCGACCAAGGTAGCGAAGCTGGAAAGCAGATTGATCATAAACGCTTGGCGTTTGGTGTAGCCGGAGTGCAGCAAGATCAGAAAATCGCCCACCTCTTGGGGAATCTCATGCGCGATGATGGCAAGCGCGGTGACCACGCCCAACTGGATATTCACCATGAACGCGGCGGCGATAATCACACCATCGACGAAGTTGTGAAAGGTGTCGCCCACGGTAATCATCAGCCCGCTGCGGCCATGATCGTGGCCATGATCAACGGGCGTATGCGCCTCGCAATGATCGGTGTGACAGTGCCGCCACAACACCAATTTTTCTAAAACGAAAAACAGCAAAATACCGATCAGCAAGGTGGTGGTAATGGCGCTAATGCTCGCACCGGACTCGAACGCATGCGGCAGCACTTCCAGGAACGCCGCGCCGAGCAGCGCGCCGATGGCATAGCTCACCAGGATCGGCACCCAAGATAGGCGCGCCGAGTAGGCGAACAGGGCTGCGGCAATGACGCTTAAAGCGCCGCCGACGAGGCTGGAAATGATGATGGCTAAGAGGGTATTCACGTGGGAAACCAGGTAAAAGCGGGCATTATACGGGAAGCAGTGCCCCTAGACAGGGGCGATCCACACCAGCGCGGCCATGCGGCCAGTCGCCCCATCGCGGCGGTAGGAAAAGAAGCGCTCGGGATCGGAATAGGTGCAATCTCCGCCGCCATACACCTGCGTCACGCCGACCCTGGCCAAGCGCTGGCGCGCGAGCAAATACAAATCAGCTAAATATTTTCCATTCGCTTGGGGCGTGAATGCGGCAGTGGCGCTGGCATCTTGCGCCATGAAAGACTCGCGTACTTCCGGCCCGACCTCGAATGCACGCGGCCCGATCGCCGGGCCGAGATAGGCCAGCACTTGTTGGCCGGGCACGCCCATCGCCGCCGCCGTGCGCTCCAACACCCCGGCGCAAAGGCCGCGCCAACCGGCATGTGCGGCACCCACCACCGAACCATCTACCGTGCACAACAATACCGGCAAGCAATCGGCGGTGAGCACGACGCACACTTGTCCGGCGGCGCGTGCAATGCAGGCATCGGCCTCAACCGGTCCGACGTCGGCTTCGGCCACAATATCGCCATGCACTTGCTTCAGCCAGAAAGGTTCGCTCGGCAAAGCCGCTCGCAGTAGCGCTCGATTCTGGGCAACGGCATGCGGATCATCGCCCACATGATCGGCGGGATTCATGCTGGCATAGGGACCCGTGCTAACACCGCCGGCACGCGTAGTGATCAGCGCGCGCACATTCGACGGCGCAGGCCAGTCCGGCACAATCCATTCCGCACCTTTCATGCTTCAGCTTTCATAGCATCAAGCAACGCCTGCATATCCTCGGGCAGCGGCGCTTCCCACGCCATCGCTGCATGCGTCACGGGATGAATCAAGCCTAAGCGCGCTGCGTGCAGCGCTTGGCGCTTGAAAGCGTGCATTTTCTTCGAACCATAAGTTGGGTCGCCCACTAGGGGGTGGCCGATAGTTTGCATATGCACCCGAATCTGATGCGTGCGCCCGGTCTCCAAGCGGCACTCAATCAAGGTGTGGCGCGCAAAGCGTTGCAACACGCTGTAATGGGTCACGGCGGGTTTGCCACGGCTCACCACGGCCATTTTGGTGCGCGCGGTGGGGTGGCGGCCGATGGGTGCCTCGACTTTGCCGGCTTGTTGCACGCTGCCTTCCACCAAGGCCAGATAGTGCCGCTTCACGGTGTGCGCTTGCAGTTGGCGCACCAGGTCAGTTTGCGCTTCGAGTGTCTTGGCCACAACCAATAGGCCGCTGGTTTCCTTGTCCAGCCGATGCACAATGCCGGCGCGCGGCACCGCTTGTAGTTGCGGCGCGTGATGCAGCAGTGCATTGAGCAGCGTGCCCGTCCAATTGCCGCTGCCTGGGTGCACCACCAGCCCCGCCGGTTTGTTGATGACCAGCAGCGTATCGTCCTCAAACACAATCTCGAGGTCGATGGCTTCCGCT
>JAUXTZ010000376.1 GCA_030681095.1 Burkholderiales bacterium | reverse complement strand
GCGCTTTTGCGCAGTCCCTCTCGACTGCCGGGTTGGGCCTCTTCGTCGCCGACCTCAGCCCGATGATTCGTAGCCGTAGGCAGAAGCGCGGCGGCTGCGGCAAATGGCGAAACCCCAGCTTCACTTCAGACCCAGCCAGTCCTTGTAATCTTTCCAGCCTTTGTCGCGATAATAAGCTTCCGGGCTTCTGGGTATATCCGGTGGTCGCGTTCCCTTGTGCGGATATTTTCCTTGGCAGAAGGCTTCCCATTCGCGAGTTGTTCTCAGGCCAAGCGTATGAACAAAAGATTTAGCCTCTTCGTAATTCTTAAATGTTTTCTTACCAATCCAATCTGGATATCCCGCCCATCCCGCTTCTTTATAAGCGCGTAACATATGCGGACCAGAGGGTATGTCGCGCGGACGCGGGGGTAGATCAGGACGATTTCCCGCAGCATATTGTTGCCATTCGGTGCTGTCTTTTAGCCCTAGCCCACGAGCAAACTCTCTTGCCTCAGCGAAAGGCCGCCAGACCCCGCTCGGTTTTTGAGCGCCGGTACCGACCCAGTCGCCGAATCCGAGCCAGCCCTCATTCTTGTACATTTCACGTGGCTTGCCGGGTATGTCATCAGGTCTGGTTCCCTTTTCTGGTAGGTCGCCACGACAATAGCGAGCCCAATCTTTTTGTCCACTCAGGCCGAGAGCTCGAACAAACTCACGTGCTTCAGCAAATGACTTGTATTCACCTCGCCGCTTCGAGGGGGTATCCGAAACAACGGGTGGACCGAGACCCAACCAGTCCTCCCAGCCTGCCCAGCCGCGATGTTTGTAGGAGCGATCTGGCCTCACGTTCATGTCCTCAGGGAAGGAGGGCAATCCCGCAATTTCCCCTCGGCAATATTTCCACCACTCCTTCGAACTGGAGAACTTGAGGCTACGCGCAAATTCTCGCGCGGCTTCAAAAGTGCGTGTGAACCGCTTATGCGAGGCAATCCTGCCTGTTCCAAGCCAGTCACCGTAACCCGACCAGCCTTGACCTTGATAGATTTTTTCTGGCGTCGATGGCATTTCAAAGGGTCTTGGCGGTTTATCGCTCAAGCGTCCGGCACAATAATCTCGCCATTCAGTCTGGCTGGATATGCCCAAGCTTTGAGAAAATTTTCTTGCCCTCTCAAACGGCCACCATGAATTTTGAGCCATCCCGTAACCCAACCAATCAGGGAAACCTTTCCATCCCAACGCCTGATAGGCAAAGTTGGGGGTGCGCGGAATGTCCAACGGTAATTGCTGCTTTGCGGGATCAGGTTCGCGTACGAAGCGATTCCAATCTGCTTGTGATTTAAGGCCGAGACTTCTTGCATATTCCCGCGCCTCTTCGAATGGACGCCATCCCAACTGAGAAATCCGTTCCCAACAAGCCAACTCAATAGCCTTTATGAAGCTCTCGGTATCAACCTGTAGCGGAACAATCTCGCTGCTTTCAACCGTAACAAGGCCGGAGTATTTTGATGTGCCTCCCGATGAGATCGAGCGGAAGTATTCGATGATCCTGCCATCGTTGGAAGCGAGCGAGCGCAGTATCGCCAGGACGGATTCAAATTCCTGCCCGCTGATGATGTCATCCACTTTTTCACCGGCCTGCACAACAAGCGGCACCACGATGTAACCGAGCTGTTTGCCGGGTGAGAGCCGCATGGCGCGTCCGCAGGCTTGGACAACGTCTATGGTGCTCGACTTCGGGTCGGCAAAAAATACGGCATCAACTGCCGGGATGTCTACGCCCTCCGTGAGGCAGCGCGCATTCGCCACAAGGCTGGGCGTCTGCAAGGTGAATTCGGTGAGGATACGATCCCGCTGTGAAGTCGCCATGCTCCCGGATACGTGATAGGTGTGCAATTGCGGCCCCGATGCGACAGACTTTGACACGGTATCGCACAGCCCGGCGAAATCTTTCGCGCGCTTGATGCTGGAGTGAAACGAAATGGCGTGTTTGATCCCAAACTGTTCCACGGCCTTTCTCAGCGCGATAACGCTTGCAAGAGCTCGTGCGGTCACTGCGGTTGCTTGTGCGTTTTCGGTCGCAAGGTAAGCGTTTCTCTCGATCAGCCTCGCCACTTCCTCCTGATGCACCACGACTGTCACCACGCGATAGTCGGACAGGAGCGGCGGCTGTGCTTCGATGGCATGTTTGAAACTGAGGGAATGAAACGTATGCCCGTAGGTAGAGACATGCTCCATGCTGGCCACACGATCTGAATAGCCGATGTACTTGCGTTCGGTTGCGGTCATGAATAACCGCTGGCGAATAGGCAGATTGGCATCGAAAAGCATGTGCGCAAAAATTTTATCCTGATTGCCCGTCGTCTTGTGCGCCTCGTCAAACACTCCAAAGTCGAATGTCGTTTCTGCCTTTGCCACGGCTTCCGAAAATACTCGGCCGCTTTGGTAAGTGACAAATACGACGAGCGGCTTGCCATTGTGAGCCTTGAGCCATGCGGCGATGTATTCGGCATTGGTCGAGCAGGGTATGCCCAAGTCCTTGGTGAAACCAATCAGGGAATCCTCATCAATATCCGCCACGCTGTCGTCGCTGCATACGCAAAGCCAGTTGACGCGCTTTTCTGCGGCGACAATTTCGCGCAACCACGCCGACAGATTCTGTTTGATAAGCGCGAGGCTGGGCACAACCACAACGATGGATTGTGCTTCTATGGCCTGTGTTATCCAGAACGCGGCCAGTGTCTTGCCGGTGCCGCAGGCCATGATTAATTTGCCGAGAGCGTTTTGCTCGATCAAGTAGTGTTTCTTCGCCGCTTCAACGGCCTCCAGTTGATGGGGCTTGGGATTCAGTGGTACGAGAGGAGCAAAGTCCCGCAACACATGCGCTCTCAACCGTGCAAAGAATTCCTCGTCAAGGTGACGCCACACCTCGTTCGTACAAAAGCCAAGGTTGGGATACTCAGGAATGGTGCGCGAAAGCCGTTCGGTGGTGGTGCAAAGCAGGCCGAATGAAATCTGTTTGCAGGTACCGAAGGCGAGACCCGCAAAAGTTGCGACCTCCGGCCACGACAATGCGCTGAGAGTATCTGTTCGGTACTTGGCCTGTATGGCCCAATACTCCCCGTCGCGCGTGACCGCGATCAAGTCGATGCCTTGATCTGTTGGAGGAAGCCCGATTGCCTGCCGGACATCATGAGGCACGTCCGCAAACAGCCATACTTTTTCCAGCTTCGATTGGAACTTTGGATCAAGTTCGAGGAAATGTTTTACGAGGTGCTCGAATAGCTTGCCCTTCTCCGAATTACCAAGCGATGCCGCATGCTTCTCGAATTGCTCCCAATTCTCAATGCGCGCAAGCAGGTCGCGGATGGGGCTTATTCGAAGTGAACTGGGGTAGTTCATATCTGAGAGGCCCAACGTTTGAATTCAGGCGGGCCGAGTGAACTTAACAATGGGTGAAGGCCGCTATTCGGCCTCGCCTGGAATGGAGTGTTAGCCATGACCTACACATGGATTTGCAATGGGTGCAAAGGAACAGGCTGGACATATTGGCCGCTGACGAACACAACAACGAAGCAGCCATGCCAGCAATGCGGCGGGCTTGGGTACATGCATACTCATGGCTAACGTTAAGTAGACACCTGGATAGGCGTATATCCAGGTTTTAAAAAGGTGTATAACACGATCTTATTCATGGCAACCTATTGTTCTAATTAAACTTGGTCTTTAATAGGGGTCGATAATGCAAGTCGCTAATACACCTCCTGCCCCATCCCAAAAACCCCAAAACTGCTCGATCAGGTGCGCGATCGCATTCGGGTCAAGCATTACAGCATCCGCACAGAAACGCAATACGTTCAGTGGGTTAGACGCTTTATTCTGTTTCACGACAAAAAGCATCCCAAGGATATGGGCGCACCTGAAGTTGAGATGTTCTTGACGCATTTGGCGGTGGTGGGAAACGTGGCGGCTGCCACTCAAAACCAGGCTTTGTCGGCGTTGCTGTTTTTGTATCGGGAAGTGTTGGTTATCAATTTGCCGTGGCTGGATAACGTGACGCGTGCAAAACGGCCTCAGCGTTTGCCGGTGGTGTTGACGCGCGAGGAAACGCACGCGGTTCTGGATCGTATGTCAGGGGTGTACGGGTTGATGGCGCGATTGCTTTATGGCACCGGCATGCGCTTGATGGAATGCGTGCGGCTGCGGGTCAAGGATGTGGATTTTGCCCGGCGTGAAATCTTGATTCGTGATGGCAAGGGTGCCAAGGATCGGGTGACGATGTTGCCGGATTCGGTGGTGCTGCCTTTGCAGGCTCATTTGCAGCAACGGCGTGTGTTATTTGATGACGATGGTCAGGCGGGCAAGGCGGGGGTTTACATGCCGGATGCGCTGGCGCGCAAGTATCCCAATTCGCCTACCGAATGGGGGTGGCAATATATTTTCCCTTCGGGCAGTTATTCGATTGATCCGCGCAGCGGGGCTGAGCGTCGCCATCATCTGGACGAGAAACTGTTGCAGCGTGCAATGAAGCGGGTGGTTCAGGCGTCGGGTATGCCCAAGCCGGCCACGCCACATACGCTGCGCCATTCCTTTGCCACGCATTTGCTTGAGGGTGGCTACGATATCCGCACAGTGCAGGAACTGCTGGGCCACAAGGATGTGTCCACAACCATGATCTATACCCATGTGTTGAATAAAGGTGGCCGTGGCGTGGTGAGCCCGCTGGACCGGTGATTTTTATCCCTGTGAAATCAGGCGGGCTTTGCCTTGTATTTGACGTTTTTATGGTTTTTGAGATCGATGTCCTGTGTCCACAGGGTGGCCTGATGTTCCAGCGCAGTGAGCAGTATGATGCTGTTGGCCATGGGTAGCTGGTGTTTGGCGGAGTAAAGCGCTGCGGCCAATGCAGTGTCGGCATTCAGGCCAACAATTTCCCCTCTGGACATGAAGTCGGCTGCCTGGCGGGCAGCTTTTTCACTGTGTAGCAAGGCCACACGTTTACACACTTCGAAGATGGAAAGACTGGGCACAATGAGCGATTCTGTGGCTTCGAGCGGGGATGCGAAGAAGCTCGCATTGCCGCCGTTGGCAAAATATTCAAGCCAGCCGCAGGAATCGACTACGTTCATACACGATCATCCTCACGCTCGACCTGGGCGTCGATCCCCGGTAAAAAACCACGCGCGGCTGTAATGGGTTGCTCGGGGATCAATTCAATATGATCGCCTTGTATGCGCGCCTGGAGTTTTTGGCCGGGCTGTATGTTGAGCAAACGACGCAGATCGCGCGGAATGACTACTTGAAATTTGG
>JAUXTZ010000371.1 GCA_030681095.1 Burkholderiales bacterium | reverse complement strand
GCTTGATCGGTGAGGCTCAGTGCATCGCGCATGGAGCCTTGAGCCGCGCGCGCCAGTAAACGCAGCGCGGGCACATCAAACGGCACCCCCTCTTCTTTCAGCACGTTTTCCAAATGACCGATGATGGCTTGCGCAGGCATCTGCCGCAGGTTGAATTGCAGGCAGCGCGATAGGACGGTGACCGGGATTTTCTGCGGATCGGTGGTGGCGAGAATGAATTTCACATGTGCGGGCGGTTCTTCCAGCGTTTTGAGCATGGAGTTGAACGCCGCCTTGGACAGCATGTGCACTTCGTCGATGAGATACACCTTGAAACGGCCGCTGGTGGGGGCGTATTGCGCGTTGTCCAACACATCCCGCATATTGTCGATGCCGGTGTTGGAAGCGGCGTCGAGTTCGATCATATCCACGTAACGGCCGCGATCGATCTCGGTACACGCCGCACACACGCCGCACGGTTTGGAGGTGATGCCGGTCTCGCAGTTGAGACACTTGGCGATGATGCGGCCCAGCGTAGTCTTGCCCACGCCGCGCGTGCCGGTAAGCAGATATGCGTGGTGCAGACGGTTTTGATCCAGCGCGTTGGACAGTGCACGCACCACATGCTCTTGTCCCACCATGTCGGCGAAGTTTTTAGGGCGCCATTTGCGCGCGAGGACTTGATAGGTCATGCGGGTATTTTAACAGGCTGGAGGGCGGCTTAGCGCAGCGCAAGCCAGCAACATTTTCAGAAAGCCGACTTAAATGAAGGAATGAGGGTGGCGAGCCTAACCCCCGGCACTTGCAGTGAGTAGCTGTGGCTGCTTCCTTCCGGACCTGACCAGATTCACCACCTTGCAATGCGGGGAGGCCCGCCATGAAAACGCCACTTCAGAAACAGAAGCGGGACGGGATAATCGCCGATTACCTAAGATAAATCAAGCGTGCCACAGCCGTGCATGCGGTCGTGGTAGCGCGCCCGATAGATCACGCGCTTATGCTGCGGGCTGTCGTCGAACCCGGTCCGGTCATGCAACACGTTATTGCAGATCAGACCCATGCCGGGTGCTAAGCGCACATGGAAAATGTAGGGCGAATCGGCGGCGAGAATCGCTTCCAGCGCGGCCACGGCGGCTTTCACTTCGGGGGTATCTTTCCAGACGATGCTTTTGGTGCGCGCGGTGTAGCGCATATGCAGCGCGCCGCTTTCCGGCAACACCGAAAATACCGGGCCGGTTTCTTCGGCGCGGGCGATACCGCTCTCGTCCATGCGTGCAGGGATGGTCATCACATCCGGCGCGCTTAACGCACGGATATATTCCGGGTTCTGCTCGTGCAGCAGGATGTAGGCGATCTCGTGATCGAACAGACGGTTGTCGCCGCCCTCTTCCGCGTTTTGCACGCAATGCAGAATCATGCCGCAGATACGCCGATCGATCGTGTTGTAGTAGCCGTCGGTGTGCCAGCGGATCGGTTTGTTGGTGTAGGGGATGAATTCGCTGCGCGGGCCATGCGTTTCTTCTGCGACGGTGAGCGTGGAAATCGCATCTTCGTCGGCGAGCATGTTGTGGTCGAGGCTTGTCATACCAAACTGTTCGCCCATGCGGCGCGGCAGATCTTTGTCCGCTTCGGTATGGGTGCTGGTGTAGATCGCCATATTGGCGCGGCGGCAGCGATCCAATATTGCGGCATGTTCAATCGGGGTGAGATGGTGCGGGTCGCGCACTTCGACGATCAGCTCTTCCGCTCGCTGCGGATAGTGGGCCAGCTTGGCGTCACGCCACTGCCGATAGGATGCATCGTCTGCCAGGTCGAAGGGGTTAAGCATCAGGCCTGCTCTGCTTCCTGACGCGGAAAAAAACCATTGATGAGTTTGCCAACCGTCTCAATCGCCTCCGGCGCCTGGAATTCAATGACCTGGTCAATGATCCAAGTTTGGTCGTGAGCCTCCATACGATCGCGCATCACATTCGCCAAATAGCGTTTGATGGCGTAATTCGGCTCATCCGGCGGAAACTCGAAGGTCTGGTAATCCTCGGTGCGGCGATTGAGAAAATCCAGAAACTCTTCTTGATAATCGCGCGTGTCGTTTTCGTCGCTCACCAGGTCGCGAATATTAGTCTCGACGAATTCACCCAGCTTGACGCCTGCCGCACCGATCAAGGCGGTACGGCGTTCGTCATCCACACGATCGAACAACATCCGGTCGGCGATATGCAGCATGAACGCGCCCATTTCGGCGATGATGCCAAAGCCTCGCGCCGGGCCGCCGATGTCGTAATCCGCCTTGGAAATATCGTCCACAGCTTTGGAGGCCATCTTCCAAAAAGTCAGCGCGAGCACGCTCGCGGTTTCGTCTTCCGCCCGACCGGCATCTTTGCGAAACCAGGTGGTTTTGATGCGTAACTGTGCCATTAATATCCTTTAGCCACCGGATGGGCGGGGTCGGCGACCCACTCGCTCCATGATCCGGCATAGAGCTTGGAACCCGGCAATCCGGCGATTTCCATCGCCAAAATATTATGGCAAGCAGTGACGCCAGAGCCACACATGTGGATCACTTGCGCTGGCTGCTTGCCATCCAATAAATCACCATACAGTTCGCGCAATTCTTCAACTGTCATCATGTTGCCAGCCATGCTGAGATTATCGTCAAACGGTAAATTCACCGCGTGCGGCACGTGACCTGCGACGGGATCGAGCGGCTCGATTTCACCGATGAAACGCATCTCGGCGCGCGCATCGACGATCAAGGCCGAATGCGTTTGCGAAGCATCCAGCACGGCATCTACGCCTACCAACATGTCATTGCGAACATTAGGTACAAACTGTTTTGGCGTTACTTGCGGCACATCCGGCGTGAGCGGTCGTTGTTCGCGTTGCCATTTCGGCAGGCCGCCATCCAGCAAGGCCGCGTTATCGTGCCCCATCCAGCGCAACATCCACCACAAGCGTACCGCCATCGCGCCAAAACTGTCGTCGTACACCACGACTTGGGTTTGATGATCGATGCCCCAGGCGCCGAGCGTGCGCGCGAAAATCTGCGGATCAGCCAAGGGGTGACGGCCATTGCTGCCATTTTTAGGGCCAGACAAATCCGCATCTAAATGCGCGTAGCGCGCACCAGGAATATGGCTTTGCGCATAGGCTGTGCGCCCCGCTTCGGTATCAGTCAGGGTAAAGCGGCAATCGATCACGACCCATTTCGGGTCGGAGAAGTGAAGTGCTAGTTGTTCTGTAGAAACGAGCGTGGTGTGCATGTGGGTGAGGTGTGAGGCGTAAGGAGGAAAAAGCGCAGCAGCGTCTCCGCCTCACACTTTACCCCTCACTCCTCACCAACTACTTAGTAACCGCCCTTGCCGAACGGCTTAGGCAGCGCCGCTACGCGCACGGCTTGGCGCGCCGGTTGCATCGGGAACAAGTCGTACAGCTTCTTCTTCCAATCCAGGCCCGGATGCTCTTCGTCCATTTCTTTAATAAAATTACGGAAATTGGGGGTCTGCCCATCTTCCTTGTACTTGCGGCGGAGGAATTCAATCACCATCCAGTGTTCGTCGGTCAGGGTGAGACCTTCTTCCGCTGCGATCGCTTTTGGCGCTTCGTCGTCATAATTCGGCTCAACTAGAAATTTCTCGTCGTCGTACTCGAATTCTTCACCGTTAATCATGTAACCCATAAATGATCTCCTCTGATCCAAAAGTTAAGTAAATGTCAAAGTAAAAAATTAACTCACCGCCGTGATCGACTTGTGCGGAATGAATATTCCGCAGCCAAGCTTGCGATTCGTTCCCAAACCATCTTGCTGAATCTGCAAAGCATGCTCAATCGGCAAACCATGCAGCATTAAGCTGTATCCGTATTCGATGCCGTGCGCTGTCGTCAGCGTTTGGCGTTTGCCGCAAATGAAGCGGCTATCGATGTTCATTTCATCCAACAGCCGGATAATATCCGCGGCAAAAGCCCTTTCATCGCTGCTGCCGGTCGTCACGCAATGCGCATATAAGGGCGTGTGCCACGACAAAGACCGTAACTTACCCACGCCGATGGTGAAAGCATGACCGTCAAGCGCAAATTCCCGGCCCGTCAGCTTCATCAACTCCGCCGCCCGCTCGCGCGGTGAACGAATCGTCAGCTTACAGCGCCGGCCCACCCGCAGATTCCCGTCACCCAAATCGGCGCCCTGAATCGGGTGGATACCCAGCAATTCCTCATCGGCTATCCACGGCATCAGCTCGACCAGCGCCATAAACAAGGCGTAACCGTGATCCACAGGCAACAAAGTAGCCTTGAGATCAAATTGGATGTCAGTGACTGCCGCCTCGTCTAAATTCGTTTCGACGAAGTTGTCGTCCGCTAACCAGCCGATGATGATGCTCCCGCAGGACCGATTAAGGCCAACTTACTAAGTTTTTCCAAAGCTGCGCCCACTGTTGTAAAATATGAACCCCCTAAGATAATCAAACAGGTAGGGGCAAATCAAGCCTTCTCAAGCCAGACTGCCTAATAGGGGGGTAGATATACTCCTTTTGGGTAGTACGGGGCTAGCTACTCAGAATGATAGTGCCAGGGATTAACACGGCAGTAATATTTTGCCCACTTCAAGCCGATGTTCCAAGCTCGGCAAGGCAATTAGGACCCTCGTTGAAAAAGCTATTTTTCTCGTGGGAAATTCAGGTTAATCGATTTTTTAGTGAACGGAGAGACTCATCATGGCTAAGAAAATTTACGAAACGCCAATGCTCGACCAACTCGAAACCGGCCCATGGCCTAGTTTTGTGACTGGCTTGAAGCGTCTGGCCAAAGACAACGATATGATGGTTGATCTGCTCGGCCAGCTCGAGACCTCTTACCAAACCAAAAAGGGTTATTGGAAGGGTGGTACGGTTGGTGTGTTCGGCTATGGCGGCGGCGTGATCCCCCGTTTCACCGAACTGAAAAAAGATGAAAAGCCGGTTTACCCGGACGCCGCTGAATTCCACACCTTGCGTATTCAGCCGCCCGCTGGCATGCATTACACCTCCAAGCTCTTGCGCGACATGTGTGACGTGTGGACCAAGCATGGTTCCGGCCTGATCGCCTTCCACGGCCAATCTGGCGACATCATGTTCCAAGGCTGCACCACCGCGAACGTGCAACCCGCTTTTGACGAGCTCAACGAAATGGGCTTTGACTTGGGTGGTGCAGGCCCTGCACTGCGCACTTCGATGTCCTGCGTCGGCGCCGCACGCTGCGAAATGTCCTGCTACGACGAAGCCAAAGCACTGCGCACCGTAATTAACAACAATCTGGACGATATGCACCGTCCGGCGCTGCCTTACAAGTTCAAATTCAAGTTCTCCGGCTGCCCGAATGACTGCGTCAACGCCATTCAGCGCTCCGACATGGCAACCATCGGCACCTGGCGCGACAACATCCAGACCAATGACGTACATGCCAAAGCCTGGGTTACCAAGAACGGCATGGAAGCACTGGTTAATCAAGTGGTTGCCATGTGCCCGACCAAAGCCATTTCTCTTAAGAAAACGGCTGATGCTTCAAAAGGCGACGGCATCTCCACCGTAGCCGTCAACGATACCCATTGCCTCGAAATCGACAACCACAACTGCGTACGTTGCATGCACTGCTTGAACGTGCTCCCCGGCGCTTTGTTGCCCGGTAAGGATCGTGGCGCGTCGATTTTGGTCGGCGGCAAGGGTGTGCTGAAAATCGGCGCGACCATGGGCACCATGGTGATCCCGTTTATGAAGCTCGAATCCGAAGAGGATTACGAAAAACTGAATGAACTAGCCCGCAGCATTATCGATTTCTTCGCTGAAAATGCGTTGGAACACGAGCGCACTGGCGAAATGATCGATCGTATCGGTCTGGTCAATTTCCTCGATGGCATCGGCCTCGAAGTGGATCCGAACATGATCCGCGAGCCGCGCAACAATCCTTACTTCAGAGGTGACGATTGGGACGCAGAAGTAGAAAAGTGGAACGAGCGCCAAGCCGGCTAAGGTTTAACCAAATAGATCATTCGTAAAGAGGAATTAACATGGCAGAAATGCGTCAACCAATCGAAAGCGGCGCGCCGGATCCCAAGCCGTACATGCACCCGACCATGGTCAAGAACTATGGCAAGTGGGTTTATCATAGCCATCCGAAGCCCGGTGTCCTGTATCACCGCGCCGAGAGTGGCGATCAGGTCTGGACCGTGAAAGCCGGTACCCAGCGTCAAATGGACGTTTACACCATCCGCAAGCTGGCCGACATTGCCGACCAATTCGCTGACGGTTTCGTGCGCTTCACCACGCGCTCCAACATCGAGTACATGGTCACGGATGAGAAGAAAGTCGAACCGCTGATCAAGGCGCTGTTTGATAATGGCTTCCCGGTGGGTGGCACCGCTAACTCGGTCTCCATGATCTCGCATACCCAAGGCTGGTTGCACTGCGACATCCCCGGCACTGACGCTTCCGGCGTGGTGAAGGCGCTGATGGATGATCTGTACCACGAGTTCACCAATTGCGAAATGCCGAATCGCGTGAAACTCTCTACCTCCTGCTGCGAAATTAACTGCGGCGGCCAGGCTGATATCGCGATCATCGTGCAACACACCAAACCGCCCAAGATCAATCACGACCTCGTGGCGAACGTGTGCGAGCGCCCGACTGTGGTCGCGCGCTGCCCGGTGGCGGCGATTCGCCCCGCGCTGGTAAACGGCAAGCCTTCGTTGGAAGTGGATGAGAAGAAGTGTATCTGCTGCGGCGCATGCTACCCACCCTGCCCCCCGATGCAGATCAACGATCCGGAACACTCCAAAATCGCGATTTGGGTTGGCGGCAAAAACTCGAACGCCCGTTCGCGTCCGACTTTCCACAAGCTGGTCGCTGCTGGCCTGCCAAATACCGCGCCGCGTTGGCCGGAAGTGGGCGAAGTGGTCAAGAAAATCCTCAGCGTCTACAAAGGCGATGCGCACCCTTGGGAGCGTATGGCTGACTGGATCGATCGGATTGGCTGGCCACAGTTCTTTGAGAAGACCGGTTTACCCTTCACCAAATATCATATTGATGATTGGAAAGGTCACCGCGCCACGCTCAATCAATCGGCGCATATCCGCTTTTAATTAGACTTCATCATTCCCGGTTCTCGCTTGAGATCGGGAATGATGCTATTAAAAAACCTTACTAAAATCAGGGGTTTTAATGAAATTTGCAATCATGATTAACGAAGGTGTGTATCAGCACCAATCGACCGATAGTGCTTTTCAATTCGTCAAAGCCGCAATTGAAAAAGGACATGAGGTTCCGCGTGTATTTTTCTATCACGACGGGGTGTATAACGCGAGCAGTCTGACTGATCCACCGAAAGACGATCGCAATATCGTTATGCGTTGGGCCAAGCTGGCGCAGGAGCACAACATCGATATGGTGGTGTGCGTCGCCGCTGCGCTCCGTCGCGGCATTAAAGACGAAAACCTGGCTGAGGGATTCCGCATTTCTGGTCTGGGTCAGTTGGTCGAAGCAGGTATCCAAGCCGACCGTTTGGTCGTGTTTGGTGATTAATGGGGGAAGAAATGACTGAATCAACTGGCGGCATCGATTTCGAAGATGAGGACGCATCCGGCGTCATCAAGAAGTTCATGTTTGTAAATCGCAAGGCGCCCTACGGCACGATTTACGCATTGGAATCCCTGGAGGTCGTGCTGATCAGCGCCGCTTTCGATCAAGACGTCAGCCTGACCTTTATGGACGACGGCGTATATCAAATCGTCAAAGGGCAGCATACCAAGGCAATCGATGTGAAAAACTTCTCCCCCACCTATCGGGCGTTAGAAGGTTATGACATTGAAAAACTCTACGTCGAAAAAGAATCGCTCGATCAACGCGGCCTCACCGAGGACGATTTGTTGGTTGACGTACAAGTCATCAGCTCGGCGGAAATATCCAAGCTCATGGCCGAGCAAGACGTAGTCATCAGCTTCTAAGGGGATTGAGATGCTGCATATTGTGAACAAATCACCGTTTGAAAATCGCACGCTGGACAGCTGTCTGCGCGTTGCACTTAACGAACCTGGCGCCGCGCTGCTGCTTATCGAGGATGCCGTGTACGCAGTTTCAAAAAGCGGAAGCTTTGAAAGTGAAATGAAGGCCGCATTGGGCAAAGTAAAAGTTTATGCCCTATGGCCAGATATCGAAGCACGCGGCATGCAAGATCGCGTGATTGAAGGAATCAAAATGGTCGACTACGGCGGTTTTGTGGATCTGGTTGCCGAACACAGCAACTGCCAATCCTGGCTGTAACACAATCTTTAGTTAGAGGAGAAATACAATGTCTTCAGTAGAGTTGAACGGCAAGTCTTATGAAACGGACGAGGAAGGCTATCTCGTGAATTTGGGTGAGTGGGACGAGACCATCGCCGCCTACCTGGCCGAGCAAGAAAAAGTCGATATGACCGAGAGCCACTGGGAAGTCGTTAACTTCCTGCGCGAATACTACAACGACTACCAAATCGCCCCGGCCATCCGCGTGCTGACCAAAGCAATCGGCAAGAAACTAGGGCCAGAAAAAGGCAACAGCAAGTATCTGTACGAACTGTTCCCCTACGGTCCTGCCAAGCAAGCTTGTAAAATCGCTGGCTTGCCCAAGCCGACTGGTTGCATCTAAACCATAAAGTCGCGCGAGCCGCGCCGCTTGATCGAATCAAGCGGCGCCGTTCACGCACAACAACATTGTTAAATGTGAGGTAGGTCATGCCGGTTCTGACCATTGTGTACGCTAGCTTGTTTTACGCCGCCACCGCCATTCTGGTGTTTGGGGTTGGCTATAAAGTCTATGACTACGCGCGCACCCCTGCCCCGCTCAAAATTCCCACTACGCCCGCGCCGACGACTGCGACGGGCGTGGCATTTCGCATGGCCCGCGAGGTCGTGCTGTTTGAAAGCCTGTTCAAAGCCACCAAGTGGACTTGGATGTTCGGCTATTTATTTCACGCTGCCCTGGCGCTCGTGCTGTTGCGCCACTTCCGCTATTTTCAAGAGCCGGTGTGGCTGGTCATCAATTTAATCCAGCCCTTCGGCATGTATGCCGCATTCGGCATGGTGGCCGGCTTGGCTGGCCTATGGGCGCGCCGCTTCCTGGTGGATCGCGTGCGCTATATTTCCACCCTGTCCGACCATCTCATGCTGGCCTTGCTCCTGGCCATCGCGCTATCGGGGCTGGGGATGAAATACGTCGCGCATACCGACATCGTTGGACTTAAAACCTTCATGCTCGGCTTGATGGCGTTTGAATTGCAGCCCTTGCCGGAAGACCCCTTCCTGCTGATCCATCTCGGCCTGGTCGCCACGTTGATGATTATCTTCCCGATCAGCAAGCTATTGCATGCGCCTGGCGTTTTCTTCAGCCCCTCGCGCAACCAAGTAGATAACCCGCGCGAACATCGCTATGTCGCACCGTGGGCGGCTAAGCTCGACCAAAAATAGGACTCTCTAAAAATGGCAGCCCCTACATTCGAAGTCCCTAAGCTCAAGGAAGTTTCCGAGGTGCCGCGCATCCAAAAAGGCGCGATGGCCCACACGAAATCTTATGTCGCCTCGGCGGCGATTCAGCAAGCGATCGGCTTCCCCGGCGAATTGGTCGAAAACTGGGAAGAAAAAGCCATTGAAAAAATGGGCGATTTATTGAGTAAGTATCGCTCGTTTAAAGTTTACTTGGACGCCTGCGTCCACTGCGGTGCGTGCACCGACAAATGCCACTATTTCCTCGGCACCGGCGATCCGATCAATATGCCGGTCGCACGCCAAGACTTAGTGCGCAATGTGTATCGTCGCCACTTCACCTTTGCCGGAAAATATTTCCCCAAGCTGGTGGGCGCGAAGGATTTGACACGCGACGTGCTCGACCAGTGGTACACCTATTACAACCAGTGCTCCGAATGCCGTCGCTGCTCGGTGTTCTGCCCCTACGGCATCGACACTGCCGAAATCACCATGGGCGCAAAGGAAATCCTCGACTCGATCGGCTACGGTCAGAAATACACCAACGAGATCATCGGTAAAGTTCAGCGCATCGGCAACAATCTGGGCTTGCCCGGCCCCGCATTGCAAGACACGCTAGAAGGCTTGGAAGAAGACATCGAAGCCGAGACGGGCGTCGCGGTGCGCATGCCGCTCAACCAGAAAGGCGCCGAAGTACTACTGGTGACGCCTTCTGCCGATTTCTTCTCCGAGCCGCATGTGGAATCGCTCATCGGTTATGCCAAAGTATTTCACGCCGCGGGAATCAGCTGGACGTTGTCTTCGCACGCATCCGAAGCAGGCAACTTTGGGCTGTTCATCGGCAACTACGAAACCATGCGCAACATCGCACTGCGCATTCGTGAAGCGGCTTTGGAGTTGGGCGTTAAACGCATCATCGTCGGCGAATGCGGCCACGCTTGGCGTGTGGCATATAGCTTCTGGAATACGCTGGCCGGTATCGGCGCTGGCGGCAACGATCCGTTCTCGATCGAATTGCAGCAACAACTCGATCCGCGTTATCCCGCACCACAGCATATTTGTGAATTCACTTACGACTTACTGAAACGCGGTGTGATCACCGTGGACAAATCAACTAACGACCATCGCGTCATCACTTATCACGATTCCTGCAACGTGGCGCGCGCCTCGCGCATGGGTGATATGCCTGGCGGTCAATTTGTGATTCCGCGCGAAATCATCAAAATGGTCGCGAACAATTATCACGACATGGCAGCGGATACTATTCATGAAAGCACCTTCTGCTGCGGCGGTGGCGGCGGCTTGTTGACCGACGATCTAATGGAATTGCGCGTCAAAGGCGCACTACCACGCATGGAAGCATTGAATAACGTGGTGCAAGATCATCAAGTCAATTTTATGGCCACGATCTGCGCAATCTGTAAAGCCCAGTTCAGCAAGGTTCTACCCTACTACGGTTTTGAAATGGGTATGGTAGGTGGCATACATCAGCTGGTCAGCACTGCGATTCAGCTGGGCCCCAAACAATAACGTTTTAAGCTAAACAAGTACGACTGTTTAAGGAGAATTCAGATGGCAGCCCCAAATCAACCGAAAACCGAAGGCCTGAGCTACCGCCGTTATAAAGATGGCGAAAGCGAATCCAGAACGATGTCTAACTGGCTGTTCGAGGGTGACGAAACGTATAAATGTCCTGAATACGTACTGGCCACCCCACCGTGCCAAGGTAGCTGCCCTTCCGGTGAAGACATTCGTGGCTGGCTCAACATCGTGCGCGGCATCGAAAAACCGCCCGCAGGCACTGTCTGGCAAGAATATGCATTCCGTCGCATGACTTCTGCCAACCCCTTCCCGTCGGTCATGGGCCGCGTATGTCCCGCCCCATGCGAAAGCGGTTGCAATCGCAACATGGTGGAAGACAAAGTTGGCATCAATTCGGTCGAACACTATATCGGTGAATGGGCGATCGAAAACAACATGGCCTTCACGCCAAATGAAAACAAAACCGGTAAGAAAATCGCCATCATCGGTGGTGGTCCTGCTGGTTTAGCGGTCGCCTATCAACTGTCCTTAAAAGGACACACCTGCACGATTTTCGACGAGCACAAGGAACTGGGCGGCATGATGCGCTACGGCATTCCTGGCTTCCGTACCCCGCGCAAAATTCTCGATGCAGAAATCAAACGCATTACCGATCTCGGCGTCGAAGTGCATACCAATACCCGCATCGGCACCGACATCACGCTCGCACAACTTGAGAAAGACTACGACGCGATTTTCATGGGGATGGGTGCGCAAAGTGGTCGTCCCTTACCGATTCCCGGCGCGGATGCGCCGAACTGCGTCACCGCGATGGCCTTCCTGCGCGCCTTTAACGACGGACGTTTGCAGCACGTTGGCCAGCGGGTCGTCGTGATTGGCGGCGGCGATACTTCCATCGACGTAGCCACCGTAGCGCGTCGCCTCGGCAACATCACCAAAATCAATGAAAGCGACCGTCCTGAATTTGTTATCTCAGGGCATGTGGCGCATGACGTAGCTTCCGTCTCTGCGCGTCAAGGCGCGGAAGTGGTGCTCATTACGCGCGCGACGATCGACAAGATGAATGCCGCCAAAGCAGAAGTAGAGCACGCCCTGTCCGAAGGCATCATCATCAAAGGCGGGCTCACGCCGATCGCCGTGGTGGTGGGTGCGGATGGCCGCGCTACCGCATTACGCGTCGCCGAATTTGAAGTGGTAAAGAATGAAACGAAGATCAAAGAAGGCACGGAATTCGACATTCCCGCCGACCTGATCGTGTCCGCGATTGGCCAAGCAGTCGACTTCACTGGCATGGAGGATTTCGATAACGGCAAGGGCTTGATGAGCGCCGACAAAAACTACCGCGTACCGGGCAAGGAAAAATATTTCGTAGGCGGCGACGTGTTACGCCCACACTTACTCACCACCGCCATCGGCCATGGTTCCATCGCCGCCGATAGTATCGAACGCTTCCTAGCGGCCGAAGAATTGGAAAAACGTCCCAAGGTAGATGTGCATTTCTTCGACGTGCATCGCAAGATGCTCGAGAAAGGCCTGAAACTTGAGGACTATGATCACAAAGCTGAATGGGGAACGTCGGAAAAAAACTTCGCGGTTCACAACTTTGAGGACCGCTCATCGAAATATGTTATCCCTTCGAACGAACTGTTCCTGGGCCACTTCCCGAAAACAGCACGTTATATTCGTGAAGAGATCAACCTTACCGCCGAACAAGCACTGGGTAATTTTGATGAGCGCTTGATGACCCTATCTGAAAAGGATGTGGTGGCTGAAGCCAAGCGTTGCATGAGTTGTGGCTTGTGCTTCGAGTGCGACAACTGCGTGATCTATTGCCCGCAGACTGCCGTATTCAAAGTCAAGCGTGACCAGCAAACGACTGGCCGCTATGTGGACACCGACTACTCCAAGTGTATCGGTTGCCATATTTGCGCCGACGTGTGCCCGACCGGCTACATCAAAATGGGCATGGGTGATTAATGATGCTTCGGCTGTCAAATCGGATGTGGAAATGGGTGGTAAGCATCCTTGCGGTGCTGCTGCTCTCGGTTGGTGCGTACGCTGCGTCCAGCACGACGGACAAGGTTAGCCGCACCGCCAAGCCCGAAATCGTGATCGACAGAAGCAAGAGTGGCGAAAAGTGCGTGGAAGAAACCACCTTCATGCGCAAAAACCACATGAAACTGCTGATGCATCAACGCGATGAAACGATGCATAAGGGTATCCGCACCGAAAAACACAGCCTCAAAAACTGCATTAGCTGTCACGCCAGCAGCAAAGACAATAACGTGCTCGGCAGCGATGAGCATTTCTGTCAGGGGTGTCACACCTACGCAGCCGTGAGCCTGGACTGCTGGGAATGTCACGCCAGCAAGCCAAAGCAAGCACAGCCGGCCACAGCCCCCACTGTCGCCACTACCGTGCCGCCACCTGCGACCAAAGTTGGAGCGGACATAAAATGAACGATAGCCAACCTTCTCACAATTCATCCAAAGAAGTTGACGAGCACCGCCGCAACTTTATCGGCGCGTCCGCAGCAATAGCCAGTTTAACGGTCGCCCCCGGCGTCGTGGTTTACGGCCTCGCTCACGCCAAACCCGACAACGAGCCGGTCACCAACAAAGTACGTTGGGGCATGTTGGTCGATGCCACGAAGTGCGCTGATGGTTGCACCGATTGCGTCACCGCATGCCATACCGAAAATGCGATACAAACCGGCGCACTTGAAACCGATCCGCATTGGATTCGAAAAGTAGAATTGAAAGACATGCGCACCGGCCGCAGCCAATCACTGCCCGTGATGTGCCAGCATTGCGAAGATGCACCGTGCGTGGATGTTTGCCCCACCGGTGCGTCGTTCAAGCGCGCCGACGGAATCGTACTGGTCGACCGGCACACTTGCATCGGCTGCCGCTATTGCGTGATGGCTTGCCCCTACAAGGCGCGCTCGTTCATTCACGAAACGCTGACTGACCAGAACCCGGATGTACCGCGCGGTAAAGGCTGCGTAGAGTCCTGCACGATGTGCGTGCATCGCGTGGATCGTGGCCAGCAACCTGCTTGCGTCGAAGCTTGTTCCAAGGCGGGTCATAACGCGATTATCTTCGGCGATTTAAACGACCCCACTAGCGACATCGCGAAACGCGTCGCGGGACATCCTACGTCGCAATTGCGCGCTGATCTAGCGCTCAATCCTGGCGTGCGTTACGAAGGGCTTTAATCCATGGCATCTATCACTTTCCGTGAAATCGAAGGCAGCAGCCCGCGCTATTGGTTCCTGCTCGGCTTTATCGCGTTGTTTGCCGCGCTCGGCCTCGGCGCTGCCTATTACATGGAGCATCACGGCCATATCGTCACCGGCATGAATAACTCAATCGTCTGGGGCACGCCGCATGTGTTCGCGGTGTTCCTGATCGTCGCCGCCTCCGGCGCGCTCAACGTTGCCTCCATTGCCTCGGTATTCGGCAAGGTCATGTACAAACCATTGGCCCCCCTATCGGCGTTGTTGGCGTTTTCCCTGCTCATGGGCGGGTTGACGGTATTGATGCTCGACCTCGGCCGCCCCGATCGCCTGATCGTTGCCATGACCTATTACAACCTGAAATCGGTATTTGCCTGGAACGTGGTGCTGTACACCGGCTTCTTCTCGATCGTCGCGGTCTATATCTGGACCATGATGGAAAAGAAAATGGGCGCTTATTCGAAAGCCGCCGGCATGGCTGCCTTCATCTGGCGCCTCATCCTCACCACCGGTACCGGATCGATTTTTGGCTTCCTCGTCGCGCGTGATGCCTACAGCTCGGCATTGCTGGCACCGATGTTTATTATTCTGTCGTTTGCCTACGGCTTGGCGATGTACTTGCTGGTGTTAATAGCGGCTTATACCTGGAGTGGTCGCCCCTTGGGTGACGCAGTATTGCAGCGCTTGGGCAGGCTGCTCGCCGTATTCGTCGCGGCCGCGCTGTATTTCGTCTTTGTTTACCATCTGACCAATCTATATTTCACCAAGCAGCATGCGGTCGAGCACTTCATTTTGGTCAGTGGCGGTATTTACACCACGCTGTTCTGGGTGGGTCAAATTCTGATTGGCGGCATCGTTCCGTTGATCATTTTGTTGAATCCTGTCCTGCGCGCCTCGCGTGGTTTGCTGGTTGCCGCGTGCCTGATGATCGTAGCCGGGGGTTTGGCGCAGATGTACGTCACCATCATCGGCGGACAAGCCTTCCCGCTGGATATCTTCCCAGGTTGGGAAGAGAAAAGCGCATTCTTCGATGGCGTGGTGCACCACTACGCCCCCAGCCTGCCGGAAGTGCTGCTGGGTATGGGCGGGCTAGCGATCGCGCTGGTCATGGTGACCTTCGGTATCAAGATTTTGCGCTTCATGCCGGATAGCCTAGCGGATGCGGAAATCGATCCGCATGCCAAGGCCTAATCTTCTCGGGCGGGGTTCGGCTTAACCGCCCTCCTCCTGCGGGGAAAATCCCATGCCCGCCGAGCGTCCCATGAGCCGCTTCCTCATCTCCGCCGCCCATAAATCCTCGGGCAAAACCACCGTCAGCATCGGACTATCCGCCGCATTGACTGCGCGCGGCCTCAAAGTACAGCCATTCAAAAAAGGGCCCGACTATATTGATCCGATGTGGCTCTCCGCCGCGACTGGACGCGCGTGCCGCAATCTGGATTTTTTCTTGATGCGGCGCGAAGAAATTCAAACCATGTTCGCGCGCTACACACAGGATGCCGACATCGCCTTGGTGGAAGGCAACAAAGGGCTCTACGATGGCTTGGAGTTGGATGGGAGCAACAGCAACGCGGCCCTGGCTAAACTCCTACACCTGCCGGTCATCCTAGTGATTGACACACGAGGCATGATCCGCGGCGTCGCCCCCCTCTTGCTTGGCTACCAAGCATTCGATCGCGAGGTAAATATCGCCGGCGTGATTCTGAATCACGTTGGGGGCAGCCGCCACGAATCGAAATTGCGCGCGGCAGTCGAACATTACACTGATGTCCCGGTGCTCGGCTGTGTTCAGCATGACAAAGCTTTGGGTATCGTTGAGCGCCATCTCGGGCTGATGCCTTCCAACGAAGCAGAATCAGGCGCACAGCATATCGCGGAAATCGGCCGTCTCATCGGCGCCCAAGTGGATATGGAGCGCTTGATCAGGATTGCCGAGAGCGCACCGCCTCTTGTACTTCCACGCCAGCCAAACCCAACGCAAAGTACTCCGCCGACCCTACGCATTGGCATCGCCCAGGATGCGGCCTTTGGCTTCTATTACGCCGATGATCTGGATGGACTACGCGCCGCCGGTGCGGAGTTGGTTCCGTTCAGTCCGATCAAGGATAAGCAACTACCGAGAGTGGATGCATTATTCCTCGGCGGCGGCTTCCCCGAAGTGTTCGCGCGCGAGCTAGAGGCGAATCAATCGCTGCGCACCGAAATTCACGCAGCGATCGAGGCGGGCATGCCGACTTATGCCGAATGCGGCGGTCTGATGTATTTGGCGCGCTCGATCACTTGGCAGGGTAAAAAACACAGCATGGCCGGCGTCGTTCCAGGCGATGTGATGATGCATGAAAAACCCGTGGGCCGCGGCTATGTGCGGCTGAAAGAAACCGCGGGCTTCCCTTGGCCGAGCGACAGCCCTCCCGCTTCAGTCATGGCTCACGAATTTCATTATTCAAGCCTGGAAAACCTGCCACCGAACTTAAATTATGCCTATGAGGTCGAACGCGGCTATGGCATCGATGGCAAACGTGACGGGCTGGTATATAAAAACTTACTCGCTGCCTACACACATTTACGCAGCCTGGACGGCTATAACTGGGCAGCACGTTTCGTGGAATCGGTGCGGCGTCATGTCGACGCCCTGCCCAGTTCGCGAGCCGCAAGCTAATTCAAAATTTTTAGGAGAGTATTTCAATGGCGGATTTTTTTATCGTAACCCCGCAAGCGGCGGAACAAATCAAAATCGCCGCCCAACAAGGCGATGTGGCGGAAGATCCCACCTTGCGCATCGCCGCGCGCAGCTTGCCGGATGGCAGTATCGATTACGGCATGGGCTTCGACGAGCAGCGCGAATTCGATTTTGAGATTGCTGTGCACGGTGTGAGCATTCTGATTGGCCCGACCAGCCGCGCTTTATTGGAAGGGGTAACACTTGATTTTGTGGAGCTGGAACCGGGGCAGTTCCATTTCATTTTCATCCCACCCCAAGTGAAGCCAGATGAAGCGCGCCAAGATGGCGCAGGTAAGGGCGCTGCTTAGCGTCGAGGTCAATCGGAGGCAGCCATGCAAACATTCGACGTGATCGTGATCGGCAGCGGGCCAGGCGGCTACAAAGCGGCGTTGTCCGCTGCACAGCGTGGTGCCAAGGTCGCGCTCATCGAAAAATCACTGCCTGGCGGCACTTGCCTGAATCAAGGCTGCATTCCGAAAAAAACCATATTGCATTTAGCCTCATTGATCGAGGACATGCAGCACCTGCAAGGACGCGGCTTGGTGGGCCAAGTAAAAGGCGACTTCCGCGCCGCGATGCGACATAAAGAGGATGTGGTCGTTGGCATCCGCAATAATTTTCCGGTCTGGCTGCGGCGCTTGGGCGTAAAGATTTTTAACGGCAACGGCCGCTTCGTCGCTCCCTATCAAATCGAAGTGGAACCCGATGACCCGCTGGCAGCGCAAGATCACGCGCAGCATCACCATCAACATTTGACCGCGCCAAAAATTGTCATCGCCACCGGCTCTACCCCCCGCACCCTGGCGGAGTGTCCGATTGATGGCAAGGTCGTCATGACCTCACGCGAATTCATGTTCGATCTGGTAGAACAACCGGCATCGATGCTCTTCGTTGGTGGCGGCACCGTCGGCGTCGAGTTGGCCTATTTCATGCATCAGTACGATACCCATGTCCGGATTGTCGAAAAGTCTAATCGACTGCTGCCTTATGCACGCATCCCTGATCATGCTTGCGCCACGTTGGAGCGAAAATTCAAACGCATCAATCTCGACTACCGAGTGAACACCACCGTTACTCATTGCGACATATCGAGCGGTCGGGCCCTAGTCAGTTTCAGCGATGGCAGTCAGGCCAGTTTCGACAAGGTGTTGGTCGCGGTCGGCCGCAGCCCCGTGGTGGCCGGGCTGGCGCTTGATCAAGCCGGTGTGGCAATAAACGATGAAGGCTTCATTCTCACTTCGGAGTATCTGGAAACCAATGTGCCCGGCATCTATGCTATCGGCGACGTCAAGCCGGGGCCGATGACCGCGAATGCCGCGCTGCACGACGCCAAGATCGCAGCTGCCAATGCAGTGGAAGGTAATCAATTCACCTTCAACTATTTCAAAGTCCCGATGGTGATTCACTCCGCTGTAGAGATAGCAGCGGTAGGCCTCACCGAAGAACAAGCAGAAGCGGCTGGATTCGAAGCTGAGACAGCACGCACCAGTTTCGGTGGCTCAGGCAAGGCGCGCGCCTACCACGACACTGAGGGTTTCGTCGAAGTTGTGCATGACGCAGAGACGGGACAATTACTCGGCGGTTGTGTCGTTGGCCCCGAGGCAGGCGAACAGATTCAAATGATGACTGCCGCCTGCCAATCGGATCGCGGCTTGTGGTTCTTTAAAGAACTGTCTTACAGTCATCCTTCATGGGCGGAGGAATTTGAAACAGCCATCGAGCCCTGCACCTCAGCGCTTTCCAGATCCAAGAATGAAATTTTTCGCCCCGGCATTTACGCGACACATGAGTAATTGTGTTTCTCTCACTTCTGCATAGCTTTTTAAATAATTGAACCTATGGAATTTCTCCCAATCTTTATCAATCTTCGCGGCGCACGATGCCTCGTTGTCGGCGGCAATGAAATTGCCGCGCGTAAAACCGCTTTACTGTTGCAAGCCGGCGCCCATGTTACGGTAGTTGCTCCAACGCTCGCACCGGCATTCGCAGAGCTTGCCAACCTAGACCAGATGCAACACCAACGGGGGGAATTCGAAACCTCGCTGCTTGACGGCATGACGCTGGTTATCTCCGCGCATGAGGACTTTGCGGTAAGCAGTATGGTTTCCAAAGCCGCCCAGGCACGACAATTACCGGTAAATGTCGTGGATACGCCCGCGCTGTGCTCCTTCGTCTTGCCCTCCATTATTGATCGCTCGCCGATTCTCGTCGCCGTATCCAGCGGCGGCGCTTCACCCGTGCTGGCGCGCCTGCTGCGCGCGCGTTTAGAGACTCTCATCCCTTCCGCCTATGGACGCCTCTCCTCGCTCGCGGGGCAATTTCGCGACAAAGTAAAGCAGCGCTTCACGCACTCTTCGACCCGGCGAATTTTCTGGGAAAAAGTATTTCAGGGCCCCATCGCGGAAATGGTATTCGCCGGGCAAGATCAAGCCGCACAACATGCGCTGGAAGAAATGCTCGCGCAGACCACCGAACCCGAACACCCGATGGGCGAAGTGTATTTGGTGGGTGGCGGGCCGGGTAATCCCGATCTGCTCACCTTCCGCGCACTGCGCTTGATGCAGCAAGCAGACGTGGTAGTGCATGACAACCTGGTGACCCCTGCGGTACTCGATATGGCGCGCCGCGACGCCGAGCGCATCTATGTCGGCAAACAGCGCGACAACCACGCCCTGCCGCAAGAAGGCATCAACGAACTACTGGTGCGGCTGGCAAAAGAAGGCAAACGCGTGCTGCGGCTCAAAGGCGGCGACCCCTTCATCTTCGGTCGTGGCGGTGAAGAGATCGAAACCCTGGCGCAGCATGGCGTGCCGTTCCAAGTGGTGCCGGGCATCACTGCCGCATCCGGCGTCGCCTCTTATGCCGGCATTCCGCTTACCCATCGCGATCACGCGCAAGCCTGTATTTTTGTCACCGGCCATCTTAAAGACGGCAGCATGGATCTGGATTGGGAAATGCTTGCCCGCCCCAAACAAACCATCGTGATCTACATGGGCCTGCACGGCTTGCCATCGCTGTGCGAACAGCTCATCAAACATGGCCTGACCGCCGACACCCCCGCCGCCATCGTGCAGCAGGGCACCACCTCGAAACAGCGTGTCGTCACCGGCACCCTGGCATCACTACCCGCCATCGCCGCCGAGGCTAAGCTACAAGCACCCACGCTCATCATCGTCGGCAGCGTCGTCTCGCTGCATCACAAGCTGAAGTGGTTCAATCCGAAAGATTCGAAAGACAAACTGGAAGCGGCGCCACTGCAAGAAGAGAAAACGCGCTGAATGGTTTACTCGCGCGGCAGTCTGCCGCGCGCATTAATTCCCGCCGGGGCTACGGGTAGCATATTTATGCTCCACG
>JAUXTZ010000360.1 GCA_030681095.1 Burkholderiales bacterium | reverse complement strand
CAACTCGCTGGCCAGTACAAATCCGGTTTCACGCGCGAGTTCGCGGGCGCGTTGCGGATGCGCATTCCAGATTTCGCCGAACGTCCGCATCGGTGGGATCCGGGTGAAGCCCTCGCGAAACCGTTGCACCCGTCCGCCTTCATAATCGACGGCGATCAGCAGCGGCGCAGATTTAAGGGCGTGGATTTCGGCTGTCAGCGCGGCCAGTTGCGCCGCATCGCGGTAATTGCGGGTGAACAGAATCACGCCGCCCACCAGCGGGTGGGTCAGACGCTTGCGGTCATCATCCGTGAGTTCGGTGCCTGCAACATCGAGCATCAAAGGGCCCAGCGTCATGGTCTTTCCTTTATCGAGTGTGGTGTCACGATGATTTTTCCGCCGGGTTACGGGGTGGGTCGGATTGTTCCAGCACCACAAACGCCAGCACAAGGTCGCCCTCGTCAGACAGGGAAACATGATGCGCGAGGATGCCGCGTTTGACGAGCCAGGCGGTCAGTTCAGGCGCGCATTCGATGTGCGGTTTGCCCAGCGCGTCGCGCAGTACTGCAATGTTGCGTAGCGAAACCGGCGCGCGCAGCCCGGTCCCGGTGGCCTTGGCAAAGGCCTCTTTTGCGGCGAAGCATTTGGCCAGAAACCGTGCCGGGTCGTGGCTGGCGAAATAGCCCGCATGTTCGGCCGGAGCCAGGATGCGGTCAGCGTAATGCTCGCCAAAGCGGGCGAGACCGCTGCGAATCCGGTCGGCGTCCAGCAGGTCGGTGCCTACGCCGTGAATCAAGGTGACACCTTCACCGGCAAACCGGCTGCACGAATTTTCTCGGCATAGGCGTTCAGCCACGCAATGGGCAGAGCCGAGAGATGGCTGGCCTGCGGCTGCATGGATGGACGTGCCAACCCATAAAGCAACACCCCCTGCAGCGGAATCTGTTGTTGCCGGATGCGTTTCACTGCGGCCAGATAGGCTTCTTGTTCCTGGGCAGAAGGGGGCACGCCATCCACCGCAAGCACACAGGTTTGCAGCCAGGTCGGGCACAGGCGCGCAGCCACGGCCAGGCGTTCGAACTGTTTTTCAGGTGAAATCCGGGTCTGGTTAATCGCGCGCATGCCCTCGGGTAAAGCGCTATCGAATTTGAACCAGACTTCGCCGTTCAATTCGGCCATTTTTTTGAGGCCGTCCTGCACGCGTGGCCGGTCGGCCAGACTGCCGTTGGTGATCAGCACCAGTTTTATTTTTCCGACCAGATCGAAATCCGCCATGACCCGGCCGATCAATTCAATCACCTGCGGAAAGACCTTGGCGCTGGTCGGCTCACCGTTGCCCGAGAGGGCAATGTCATTCAGCCGCCGGACTTCTTCGGGCACACGCGTCTGCATGAAATCGCCGTGGAGAATGTCGCTGAGCATTGCGCGCAGCTCGGCTTCCAGCTGCGCCAGATCGATGTCCGGCGCAGTCCCACGCACCAGATCCGGCACCTGGCAATACACGCAGGCCCAGTTGCAGGCGTTGTTGGGGTTGAGGTTGACGCCCACCGACACCCCGCCCGCGCGGCGCGAGACGACGGGATAAACATAGGTCATCCCCGCCGTGTCGCGGTTATGGTTTTCAGGGGTGAGGGGGGCGGTCAGTGCCATGGCTGGATTTTCGCATTAACTGCGCGGCGAAAACAAAAAAACACCCAGCTGGCCGTTTTGAGCGTGCTCGCGGCATAGCGGAGAAGAATCGCACCGCTTCCCAATGCATTACATGGTTTTGCCGTACGGGTTGGGCCGACATCACCTAAATTTTAAATCTGGCGGAAGCGGTGTCCGCCGGAATCGAACTTTAAGCCGTTTCATCCCGTCTCGGTTTCTTATGTAACACCTTAATTTTAATAATAAACACTGTTTTTAATAGTCTTATCATGTATCATCTAGTCTCATGCTCGTTGGCGGGTTAGTTGGCGGGTGGAAATGGGGGCTAGGAAATGCCAAGGAAGCCACAGAGAAAACCGCTCAATACGATGGAGCTGCCGACCCTGCCAGCGGGGATGCACCCAGCGGGAGAAGTCAGCGGGTTGTATCTACAAGTTCAACAGTCCGGCGGTCGGTCTTGGATATTGAGAACAATGGTTGGAGCCCGACGCCGTGAAATTGGTTTGGGTGGTTATCCAACGGTCAAGCTGGCCGAGGCGAGGCAAAAGGCCAGGGACACTCTGGACGATATCCAGAAAGGCATTGATCCTGTTTCTCAACGCGCCGCCGCACGCACTGAAATAATCGCATCGCGGCCGTCTGAGATTACATTCGACGAGGCTGCCAGTCGGTTCATTGCGGCGAAAGAAAGCGAATGGAAGAGTGCCAAACACGGCGCGCAGTGGGTGGCGACACTGAACACATATGCTTCGCCAGTTATCGGCAAGATGCGCGTTCAGGACGTGTCATTACCTCATGTTCTAAATATCCTTGAATCAATATGGGCAACGAAAACAGAAACCGCAGCCAGGCTTCGGGGACGAATTGAAAGCGTGCTGAGCTGGGCAACGGTGCGGGGATATAGGCAAGGGGAGAACCCTGCACGGTGGAAAGGCCATCTTGATGCGATTCTGGCGGCACCTTCCAAGGTGACCAAGACTAAACATCACGCTGCTTTGCCGTGGCGTGAGCTTGGGGCTTTTATGGCAAAGCTACGCAAGCAGGAAGGCATGGGCGCTAGGGCGCTGGAGTTTGCCATTCTCTGCGCATCCCGATCTGGTGAAGTTCGCGGCATGCGGTGGGATGAGATCGATTTTGATAACGGCGTCTTTACTGTACCGCCTGAGCGCATGAAGGCAGGAAAAGCGCACCGTGTCCCTATGTCCGACGCTGCGCTTGATCTGCTTCGCCGCCTGCCGAATATCGACGATAACGAGCTTTGTTTTCCCGCCCCGCGTGGTGGTCAATTGTCCGACATGACCCTGACCGCCGTCCTGCGCCGGATGCAAATTGACGCCGTTCCGCATGGCTTCCGCTCGACCTTCCGCGACTGGGCTGCTGAAGTTACGGCCTATCCCCGAGACATGGCCGAAATGGCACTTGCTCATACTGTTGGTGACAAGGTCGAAGCCGCCTACCGGCGCGGCGACATGATCGACAAGCGCCGCCGCATGATGTCCGACTGGGCGGCATTCTGCAATGTGCCGTCTGATCTTGGCGAAGTTTTACCCTTGCGTGGTGCGGCATGAATAAAAAGCAGCTTGAGTACTTGCGTAAAGACCCGATCACACAAGAAGCCGTATCAGAGACCGGGCTTGACATGGAAACGCTCATGCGTGAGGTAAGCATTGACATTGGCATTGGCGACTTCGATAAACCAAAAACATGGCCCATTGGTTATCGAGCAGGCCTTATCCAGCCTTGCCACTTTGGCATAGTCCGGGATTTTCTTATTCGGTGCTGGCTTCTTGAAAATCCGGATGCTGAATGCGAACGCAGCTATCACGCTAACGAACATCTTAGTAATACTTATCTTGGCATCGAGTTTGAGAGTAACGAAAAAAGCCTTGAACCCTTGAAAAAGGGGTGGCGTGAAGGTGGAATTGCGAGCGGAAAACTAAAGAAAGAGGAGGCTGAAGGGACGCGGCAAAAAGTCAAGAAGGAATGGAACCGCCTTAGCCAATCAAAAGAAGAACACGAGCGCGCGTCCCTAATCGCAAAGACCATTGGAATGAGCGAAGTAATAGTCAGGAAGCACATTAACGCTGCTGGATTAAGAAAAACGAAACCAAGCTAGCTTAACGAATATTTCGTCTTTTAACCTTGTTTTGTCGTAACTCAACAAGGGCAGAAAAGATGAAAACCGTTAAATCAAACACCCTCCCGCGAGCGGTGGAAAACTTCAACCAATTGCCCGACGCCGCCTTAATCGGCTCGCCTGCACTGATGGCGCTAACGGGCAAATCACGCGCCACTATCTGGCGCTGGGTAAATATCGGGATTTTGCCCAAGCCGAAAAAATTCAGCCGCACAAGTCAAAATGTTTGGACTGTTGGCGAGGTTAGACACGCCCTCAGTCAAGCGGTTTAACGCCATGACCGCCCAAAAGAAAGCCGCTGGCCCGTGGAGGGGCGAAGCGGCTCAACTAAAAAAACTCAACCCGAATAATACCAGTGCCTCGAACGCCCGCGCAATTATTCTCGAAGCCCTTCGAACGGGGCCACAAACGACCGTAGCACTGCGCCACGAACATGGTGTTATGTCGCCAGCACCCCGCGTGCTCGAACTTAGAGAGCGTGGGTATCAAATCGACACCGTTCGAGTGCATGCGGCTACCCCTGATGGCGTCAACCATCGAAGCGTCGCCCTCTACGTTATGAAGCCTAAAGGCCACGATAACGCCGAATCGGGGGCCGACCATGGCACGATATAAGCCGCCCACAGACCAGCGAGGCGGGCACGTGCGCATTTATTGGGACGTGCTTGATGGCAACGCATGGCGCTGCCTGTCCGCGACCGACCAGCGGGCTTATATCGCGCTGCATCGGCACCTGCGCAGCACGAATAACGGTGACCTGTCCTTACCCCTGAGTGTGGCGCGCACCCATGGCATTACATCGCCCGCAACGCTGGCAAAAAGCCTACGCGCACTTGTCGCTGTTGGCCTGATTGCTGTCACACGAACCGGAGGCTGCACACGTGGTGGGCAACGCCTGCCGACGCTGTACCGCTTCACCGACCGCGATTGCTACGAAGTCCCGGCAAAGCATATCGAGGCCACCCGCCCGACGGATGAGTGGCGCGAGGTAAAAACGCTAGGGCAGGGGCGCGACCTGATCCACCGCGCAGAAGTCAACGCTGCTGAAAAAGCGGCTTCCAGAAAAAAAAGCCTACTTCAATCTTTGATAGTTACCGCTTCAAATAATGAAGCAGTCGGGCCTTTAACCGCTTCAAATAATGAAGCATGGACACCCGCACCACTTCAAATAATGAAGCAGGCAGAAAAGCCTAAAACTGGACGCAAAGCCAATAACGGCGAGGGTCTTGTAAATTGTGACGAAGTTATAGATTCAGCAAACCACACTTCAAATAATGAACTCCTAAGTACCTATTACCAGGTATGTAGCGGTTCTGTTGTTGCTGGGGCTGCTGTTGTTGCTTGTTCTGCTGCTGCTGACCTGCCGAACCCGGAGCCTATAGATGTAAAACCACTAAAGCGCATCGGCAAAAGCGGAAAACAGCAAAAAAGCCCCGCCACGGCATCGAAAGCATCGCACCTTACCCAGCATATCAATGCATCGGCTTACGCGTCACTGCGTGCCGATTGCTTGGGCGTGGGCCTTACTTGGGCAACCCGGCCATGACGCCCGCCCCCCCGTTTTCGGCACGGCAGGCCCCTTACCGCCCGCCCTGACGCCCACCACTGCAAACAGCACGGGCGATTACTGACCCCGCAGACCTGCTTACATGACCGAAATTGATTACTTTTAGGAGACGAAAATGAGATACACCGACGAAAAACCCGATCCTCGTAACAATGCCGCCGCGCTTGCTGAACTGGAAAAGAAACAGCGCACCAGGACAGCCAGCACCAAGCGTGACTCTGTTCAGCGCCTTGACGCCCAAACCACGAGCAGCGCCCGCCGTGCGCATGATGAGCATCTTTCACGGCTGGGTGGCAAGTGATGGCTGAAGGTATCTCGATAAAAGCCCATCGCCGCGAATGTAGGCGCGATCCGACCCAGAAGCCACCCGCGAAACCCACACAACATCACGCGAAACCAAAACCGGGCGCTTCTGCGCTTTTAACCAAACTCTTGAAGGAAAACACATGAATATCGACAATCTGAAAAAATCTATCACCGAAGCAGGTGCCCTTGTTGCTGCCCGTGCGCTAAGCCTCGCAAGTGCAAGCAAGGACGTTGAAGACAATCTGCTATCTGCTGGCGACAGTTTGCTGGATGAATTGGAAGCCGCTGTCACTGCCGCGCAAAGCCTTCACGCACGCGCCGTCGCACGTCACGCTGCGCTGGAGACGCAATTAGCCGACGCCGAGGACAAGGCCAAGCTGGATATTGCAAATGCCTACAGGGTGAAAGGCGACGCCATGCGCGACGAGTTACAGGCCAAACTTAATGAATTTGGTAAGCACTGCGCCCCGCTGGCAGCGATGGCGCTGGAAATCGGGATGGTCAATAGTGCGATGTTCAGGGAGTATCTGGCGGCCAAACAGAACGGCGTCAACGCGGGTTACATCAATCTGAGCGTGCCTGGAATTGACGCGTCAGTCCTCGCGCTTAGGCAGGTAGCGCGAACCAATGACCACACGTTTAAGGGATAAGCCATGGAAAATCAACCAACTAAACGCGTGACACTTCGAAATCTCGACGATGTTAAACGCGAGCTTGCGAAGATTTACCGAGAGGCCCGCAATGGCAAGATCGAGACTCAAGATCTGGGAAGGTACTCAAACTGTCTTGCAACCTTGGGGCGCATCATCGAGGGCAGCGACCTTGAAGCAAGAATAACCGCATTAGAGGAGGGCAAGCCATGACTATAGGCCTGCTTATAGACGTTGGCCGATCATTGACCTCGTTCAAGGGTGAAATCATATCGATCGATCTTGACGTGACTTTTGACGAATCACACGAATGGCTGAATGACGTTGTGACCAGTCCGGTCGAAGTAGGCTCTCCCATATCTGACCACATCCAGCCCCAGCCCGATAAACTGACCATATCCGGCATGATAGGCAACTCGTCAATTTCCGATTCAGTTATTGCCCAACTGAGCAAAATTGACGAATCATCATTCGAGACGCGGACGCAAACCACGTTTGATTTATTACGCGCCTTGATGGAGTCGCGGAAGCTTGTCACGGTCTACACACGCTACCGGATTTACACCGACATGGCGCTAGCCTCGATCAACATCCCGCGATCTGCCGGCGTGGGTGACGCGATCAACTTCACTGCTCAGTTCACGCACGTTCGGATTGTTGAAACGCAAACCGTAACCGTGCCTGGAATTAGCAATAAGAAGGGAGCCAAAGCCGGAGGGAAAGGCGGATCAACGGCGAGAAAGACCGATGAGCAAGCCACGGGCGGGAAGAAAGACGCTATAAAGCCGCCCACTTCAGTTATTCGATCTATTCTGGATGGGGTTGGCGTGAAATCCTTCGACGGAATCATAAACGGCGTCGACGTTACGGGCAGTCCGGGTTTCAGCATCTACAAAACCCCGAAATCCGGCATCTATTAGGAGATATAGCATGAGCAATGAATCAAAGAAGCGCCGTATAGCTGCTTTGGAGCTACCAGCCTCCATTTCTACCCCCCCCCGCTCGTTAAACTCGTTCTACGGTCTTCCTGACGCGCCCCCTTCTGGCAAACCCCAGCCCCGCACGCTCGCTGAGTTTTACAGTCAGACCGACTCACGGCACATCCTGCCCGACTCCGAACGCGACGAGATTCTGGCCAAGATTGATGCAGCAATCTAAAAGGCTGCTTAATCGGGCAACCCAACCGGCCAAGTGCCGGTTTTTCTTTGGGAGCGCGGTTTTTTATTGGCGGGTTAGTTGGCGGGTAGATGCAATAAATAACCGCCAATGCCGCGTGTTTGCTTGATGTATGGCGGAAGCGGTGAGATTCGAACTCACGGAGGACTCACATCCTCGCCGGTTTTCAAGACCGGTGCCTTAAACCGCTCGGCCACGCTTCCAAGGCGCGCATTGTAACGGTTTCAGTGCAATTTGTGCGGGTGGAGCCTTCTCCAACGACACATGAGCCTGAGCGACGGTCTGTAAATCCAACGTGAGTTGAGCCTGGAAGCACGCAAGTTGGGATCATGGAGACATGATCGTGACCTTACAAACGCAAGCCATTCAA
>JAUXTZ010000351.1 GCA_030681095.1 Burkholderiales bacterium | reverse complement strand
TTGAATGTCTACCGTAAGCGGGGGCGGTGCGGACCAATTCGGCAGTTCAATCTTGGGTCCGAGCAATAGACTGACATGCAATATCAGCGAGAGTGCGATAGCCCAGATAAACGGCCGCCCGCTGCGCATCATCGACCATCGAGCTTCGCGCGCTTCAACACTTGTTCGGTTTGGCCGCCCTTTTTACCGGTCACCACGATTTTGACCGGCGCGGCCCATTGATCGTTAATCCAAAGTGTAATGCCGTCATCGTCCGGCGTACGCTCGCGCTCGTAACGTATCGCTTTGATTTTGCCGATGGGGAGGGTCAATGTTTCTTCGCCACTATATTTGAAAAGTTGATTTTCGATTTTCTTGCCATTGCTCACGGGAAGGGTCTGCGTTTTCGGTGGCTTGGTCAGAAAGCGGAAGTGGTACAGCGCACTTAATCGATCTTGCAGCAGCTCGGGCAGCGCTTGTGATTCGGTCTTGCCCTCATAGGAGAACTCAGCGGTCTTGCCAGTCCAATCAAAGCGCGCAGTCACATCTTTGTTCGGTTTGGTGCTGCGATGATATTCAAAACGCTCCGGTTGAAATCCGCTGACGCTGTACCCGCCCTCGCTACTCATCAGGATGGTGTCTTTCACGAATATCGCCGCCACGCCCAGCGGAATGGTTTTGCTCTCCAACTTATAACGTTGCGCGTCGATGGTCAGCGTTTCCTGAATCTCGCCGATCACTTCTTTGCCTCGGCTCACGCTGTAAGTGAACGTAGATTGCGAAGGTGCGGCCACGGCGGGTAGGAGGGTGCTAGCCAGTAAAAGGGCGCATAGCGTTTGGTAAACAGTGCGTTTCAAGTTTGGCATCATGGTTAGTTCAACGTCTCCACGTCTTTCACGTTGACGCGCCCATCGGGCGTGAGGGTGAGCCGATCTTCGGCAAACCAGCGTATCGCCTGCGGATAAATCCGATGTTCTTCTATCAACACCCGTTCCGCGAGCGTTGCGGGGGTGTCGTTCGCTTCCACCGCGACTTCAGCTTGCGCCACGATCGGGCCGTGATCCACTTTGGGGGTGACGAAATGCACAGTGCAGCCATGCACTTTAACGCCAGCTTTAAGCGCTTGCTCATGCGTCGCCAGGCCAGGAAAGGCCGGCAACAGCGAGGGGTGGATATTGATTAAGCGGCCCTGGTAGTGATTCACAAAACCTTCGGTGAGGATGCGCATGAAACCAGCGAGTACGACTAAATCCGGTTTGAATGCGTCAATGGTTTGCATCAATTTGGCATCGAATGCCTCGCGTGTATCAAAGTTGCGGTGATCGACTACACGCGTTGCGATACCTTTGGACTGGGCAAAACTGAGACCGCTGGCCTCGGCTTGATTGCTGATCACTGCAGCGATGTCTACCGGTAAGTTGGCCTCGATGATCGCCTGCATATTGCTGCCACGACCCGAGATGAGGATGACGATGGTTTTCACTGCACGATCGTTTGCGCTTGGCCATCCATGCGCGTTTCAATCCGGCCGATGCAGAACACTGTCTCGCCCGCCGCGCTGAGAAGTTGCATGGCGCGTTCGGCATCGCTTGCTGCCACCACGACCACCATGCCGATGCCGCAGTTGAAAGTGCGATGCATCTCGTGCGTCTCGATATTGCCCATCTCTTGCAGCCACTGGAATAGTGGCGACAAAGGCCAGCTCGATGCATCGAGCTTGGCCGTGAGTTCGGGTTGCAAAATGCGTGGAATGTTCTCTAACAGCCCGCCACCGGTGATGTGCGCCATGCCTTTTACCGGCAAAGTTTGCATCAAAGCCAGCAGGGGTTTCACGTAAATGCGCGTAGGCTCAATGATGGTCTCGCCCAGCGTGCGGCCATGGAAATCAGCGTTGAGATCGGCCCCTGTCACTTGCAGCACCTTGCGGATGAGCGAGTAGCCGTTGGAGTGCGCGCCGCTGGAGGCGAGGCCCAGCACCACATCACCCGGCTGGATGGTTTTGCCATTGATGATCTGGCTCTTTTCCACCGCCCCCACCGCGAAGCCGGCGAGATCGTATTCGCCTGCTGGATACATGCCCGGCATTTCCGCCGTCTCGCCGCCGATCAATGCGCAGCCGGCGTACTCGCAGCCAAGGGCGATGCCTTTGACTACATCGGTGGCGGTGGCGACATCGAGCTTGCCGCAAGCGAAGTAGTCGAGGAAGAACAGCGGCTCCGCCCCTTGCACCAAAATGTCGTTTACGCTCATCGCCACCAAATCGATGCCGACCGTGTCGTGCTTATTCATTTCGAACGCAAGTTTCAGTTTGGTGCCGACGCCGTCGGTGCCGGAAACCAATACCGGCTCGCGGTATTTTTTCGAAATCTCGAATAGCGCGCCGAAGCCGCCGATGCCGCCCATCACTTCGGGGCGCATGGTGCGCCGGGCTAGCGGTTTAATGTTTTCCACCAGGGCGTCGCCTGCGTCGATATCCACGCCTGCATCACGGTAGCTCAAGGAATTGGGGGGTAGCGCCGAAGTCAAGATTAGGTTCTCACTGATTGAGTTATGAAGCGTTGCTGGTTAAAGTAGCCGTCTTTGCGTATTTTACCTCAAACCCCGGTTTTGACCGGTTGCCTGAAATGAAACAACTGGTTTTCGACATCGCCCCCCCGCCGCTGCCAAGTTTGCAGAATTTCGTCATTGGTTTGAATGGCGAGGTGCTGGCGACCTTGCGCGCCATGTTGGAAGGTTCTATCCATGAGCGCGTCGTCTATCTTTGGGGTGGCGCGGGATGCGGCAAAAGCCATCTCTTACAGGGCTTTGCTGCCGCCGCCAGCGCGCATCACCTGCGGCCGTGCTTGGCCCGTGACGCGCAAATGTGCACCGAGGATGAAGCCGCGCTGTGCGACGTGCTGTTGGTAGACGACGTGCTGGCGCTCGACGAGCAGAACCAAAATCGCCTGTTCAATATCATGAACCGCCTGCGCGATGGCAGCGGCCTGTTGATTGCTAGCGGGCCTTATGCGCCCATGCATCTCAATATCCGGCAAGACCTGGCCAGCCGTTTGGCACAAGGCTTGGTGTTCCAGGTGAAATGCCTGTCGGATGAGGATAAGGCCCAAGCGCTGATGACCCATGCCCAAGGGCGCGGCTTCACCCTGCCGCGCGATGTGGTGGGGTATTTATTAAAACAGTGGAAGCGGGATTTGCCTTCGCTGATGGCGGTGCTGGAAGCCTTGGACCGCTATTCGCTTGAAATGAAGCGCCCCATCACCGTGCCGCTGGCGCGCGAGGTCTTGGCGTTATTACTCAAGAGTGTTTAAGCTTTGTTCTGCTCTTCCGCCGCGATTTCCGCGCGAATCTGATCCATATCCAGCGTCTTGGCTTTAGCAATAATTTCTTCCAGCGCCGACCCGGGTAGCGCGCCGGGTTGAGTAAAAATAATGATCTTTTCGCGGAACACCATCAGCGTGGGGATCGAACGAATCTGGAAATAACCCGCAAGCTCCTGCTCTTCCTCGGTATTCACTTTCGCGAACACCACATCCGCATACTTTTCCGAAATGGCTTCATACACCGGCGCGAACCCTTGACATGGGCCGCACCACGGCGCCCAGAAATCGAGGATCACGAGATCATGGTTGAGAACCGTTTGTTCGAAATTGTCTTTGGTGAGGTCGAGCGTGGCCATGCGAGGACTCCGTGAATGGGGGGGTAAGGGGCGAACAATAGCAAAGTTGGCAGGGACCGGCTAGAGCCATGCGCGCCAACCGGCATACACGGCGCGGTGGGGCCGTAGTTGGGGAATCCTTACTAAAGATACGGTTTTTTTAGCCGCTAATTCAATTTCGAATCAGAGAGATGGGTAAGCGGCACCGTTACAGGCCCTTATCCCAACAAACAGAATGTTATTGAGCCGTTTACAAACTTCCAGTCTGCGTCTGCGAGTGCTGCTGCTTATTTCCGCTGCCGTGCTGCCTTGGCTATGGGTCGCGGTGGACCATGCTTTCAGCGAGCGGGAACTTGCGGTCGAAGCATCGCAGCGGGACATGTTGTATCTCGCCCAAATTCTTTCCAGCGGGCAACGCGAAGTCATCGCCGGCGCGCAGGGATTTCTGCAAGTCCTCGCGGCGTTGCCGGAGGTGGTCGAGGGCGCCCATGCGCCCTGCCAGGCGCGGATGAAAAACGCGCACCTGAACAGCCGAGGTTATGCCAACATCGGCGTCACGGATGGCAACGGGATGCTGCTATGCGATGCCCTGAGCAGCGCCCCGGCGAATTTCGCCGACCGCAAGTGGTTTCAGGAGGCGGTCCGTTTGCGGCATTTCGCGGTCGGCGACTATATCATTGGCCGCCTCAGCGGCCGCCCCGTGCTGGTGGTGGCAACGCCCATCCCGGAAGCATCGCCGCAGCCTTCGCGGTTAGTCTTTGTAGCGATTGATGTGGGCTGGCTGGAGCGTCTGCTGGCCGAGGCGAAATTGCCCGTGGGCATGGCGTTCAGCATCATGGATGCGCAAGGCGTGGTATTGGCCCGGTTTCCGCAGGAGGCCGGGCGAGTGGGCAAGCCGAACCCTATACCCGAGATTATCCAAGCCATTCGCTCCGGAGGTGCTGCAGGGGGTATTGGCATTGGCATCAGCGCGGGGAAAGAAGCACGGCTGTTCGCCATTGATCAAGCGCTGGGTTAGGCCGGCAACGGGGCGGTGTACGTGAGCGCCAGCCTACCCAAATCCCAAG
>JAUXTZ010000035.1 GCA_030681095.1 Burkholderiales bacterium | reverse complement strand
CTTTTTTCCGGGTGAAATTGCACTGCAAAAATATTATCCCGCGCTACGGCGCTGGTAAAGGGGAAGGGGTAATGCGTGAAGCCCGCCACCAGATCCGGGTTGGCCGGCTCGCAATAATAGCTATGCACGAAATAAAAACGCGCGCCATCGGCGATGCCCGCCCACAGCGGATGCTCCATCGCTTGGTGCACCTCGTTCCAGCCCATGTGCGGCACTTTCAATTTATTGCCTTTGTCATCCACCATCGCCTCATGCGGAAAGCGCAGCACGCGCCCGGGGAATAAACCCAAGCCCGCCACATCACCTTCTTCGGAATGCTCGAACAGCATTTGCATGCCGATGCAGATGCCGAGAAAGGGTTTGGTCTTGGCGGATTCTAAAATCGCTTCATGCAAACCGCGCGCTTCCATTTCGCGCATGCAGTCGGGCATGGCGCCTTGGCCCGGGAAAACGATGCGGCCCGCTTTGATCACTTCATGCGGGTCGCTGGTGACCACCACGCTCACGCTGGGGGCCACATGTTCCAGGGCTTTCGACACGGAGCGTAAATTGCCCATGCCATAGTCGATGACGGCGATGTCGGTCATATTGTATAAATTAAGGCGTCAGGCGTCGGGCGGCAGAGCTTGCTTAGAGCGCCCCCTTGGTGGATGGCATCACATTCGCGGCACGCGGATCCGCTTCGACCGCCATGCGCAGCGCCCGGCCAAAGGCCTTGAATACCGTTTCCGCTTGGTGGTGAGCATTCACCCCGCGCAGATTGTCGATGTGCAGCGTCACCAAGGCATGATTGACGAAGCCCTGGAAAAACTCGCGGATCAAATCCAAATCGAACTCACCCACGCGCGCACGGGTAAACGGCACTTCGAAAATCAAACCGGGGCGGCCCGAGAGATCGACCACCACGCGCGACAAGGCTTCGTCCAGCGGCGCATAGGAATGCCCCATGCGGCGCACACCCTTCTTGTCGCCGATCACCCCGGCGAAGGCTTGGCCGAGCGTGATGCCGACATCTTCTACCGTGTGGTGCGCATCGATATGCAGGTCGCCGCGGGCCTCGACTTCGATATCCATCAAGCCGTGGCGCGCGATTTGATCCAGCATGTGGTCGAGGAAGGGCACGCCGGTATTGAGCTTGGTTTGCCCGGTACCGTCGAGGTTGAGGGAGACCGTGATATTGGTTTCCAGGGTGCTGCGATTGAGTCTGGTGATTCGCATGGCTGAATTATAGGCTCTGGCCTAATGCAGTGAGAAATTGTCTATTTTCATCCGGTGTGCCGACCGTGACCCGCAAGCAGTTTGCTAGTTGCGGATGCGCGCGGCTCAGATTTTTGATCAAAATGCCTTTGCCTTTCAGCTTCTCGAATACCGTGTCCGCTTGCGCGACACGGAACAGAATAAAATTCGCGGCTGTCGGATAGGCCGTCACACCCGGCATATTCTCCAACGCCTGCATCAACTGTGTCCGCTCCGCGCGGATCGCTGCCGCTTGCTGCTCCAGCACATCGGGGCGGGCTAACACTTGCTCCGCTACCTGCTGGGTTAAGACGTTCACATTATACGGTAAACGCAGCTTGTCTAGCTCGTTGAGCCAGGCCGGCGAGCCCACCAGAAAACCGAGCCGCAGCCCGGCCAGGCCCAGCTTGGACAGGGTGCGCATCACCAACAGATTGGGGTATTGCCCCAACTGCGGCATAAAACTCGTCTCGGCGAACACATGATAGGCCTCGTCCATCACCACCAAACCAGGGGCAGCGTCCAGAATACGCACCAACTCTGCTTCGTCGAATAGATTGCCGGTGGGGTTGTTGGGGTAGGCAATGAAGATCAGCGCCGGCTGGTGTTCGGCAATCGCCGCCAGCGTCGCTTCGATGTCCAGGGTGAAATCCGCCTTGAGCGGTACGCCCACATAACGCGCCCCGACATAGGCGGCGATCATGCGGTACATCACGAACGAAGGCTCCAGGCCCAAGATCACCGCACCTGGCTTGGCGATGGCCATGGCCAGGATTTGAATAATCTCATCCGAGCCATTGCCGAGCAGGATCTCCATTCCTTCAGGAATGTGCATCGATTCGCGCAGCCGCGCCTTGAGCGCGGAGGCCGCCGCATCGGGATAGCGATTGATCGCGACATCGCGCGCGAGCTGGCCCAAGGCAGCGCGCAAGTCATCTGGCAAGCGATAAGGATTCTCCATCGCGTCGAGCTTCACATAGCCCGCTGCATCGGGCACGTGATAGGTAGCGAGCGCGCGGATTTCGTCGCGGATGAGTTGGTCTGGTTTTAAGGGCATAAAAGCTTCACCACGGAGTACACAGAGGGCACGGAGGAAAATCTTTGGAAACTCCGTGTCCTCCGCGTACTCCGTGGTTCAAGATTTGGGGTTATCGATGGGTAATCCGGTACTCCGCCGATTTAGCATGCGCTTGCAAACCTTCGCCATAGGCGAGCGTTGCGGCGATTTTGCCCAGCGTATTCGCGCCCGCGGCCGAGACTTGGATCAGGCTCGAACGCTTCTGGAAATCGTACACGCCTAATGGCGAGGAAAAGCGTGCGGTGCGCGAGGTGGGCAGCACGTGGTTCGGCCCGGCGCAATAATCGCCCAGCGCTTCGCACGTCATGCGGCCCATAAAAATCGCGCCGGCGTGTTTGATTTGTTTCGCCCACTGCTGCGGCTGCTCGACCGACAACTCCAAATGTTCTGGCGCGATTTGATTCGCGATGGCAATCGCTTCATCCAGATCACGCACGTGGATTAAAGCGCCGCGATTAGTCAACGAAGTATTGATCACCTCTTTTCGCGGCATGGTCGGCAGCAATTTCTCGATACTGGCGGCCACTTGCTCGATATAGTTTTGATCCGGGCACAGCAGTATCGATTGCGCCAGCTCGTCGTGCTCGGCTTGAGAAAACAAATCCATGGCGATCCAATCCGGATCGGTCTTACCATCGCAAATAATCAGAATCTCGGATGGCCCCGCAATCATGTCGATGCCGACCACGCCAAACACGCGGCGCTTGGCGGCGGCGACATAGGCATTGCCGGGGCCGACGATTTTATCCACTTGCGGCACGGTCTCGGTGCCGTAAGCCAGCGCGCCCACCGCTTGCGCGCCGCCGATGGTGAACACACGATCCACGCCGCACACATGCGCAGCGGCCAACACTAATTCGTTGCTCACCCCGCCCGGCGTGGGTACGACCATGATGAGTTCTTGCACGCCCGCTACCTTGGCCGGGATCGCATTCATCAGCACCGAGGACGGATACGCTGCCTTACCGCCGGGCACATACAGGCCCACGCGGTCGAGTGGCGTGATCTGCTGGCCAAGCACCGTGCCGTCCGGCTCGGTGTAAGTCCACGATGCCTGCACTTGGCGCTCGTGATAGATGCGCACCCGCTCTGCCGCCGCTTCAAGCGCGGCTTTGGCCTCCGGTGCGAGGTAAATAAAGGCCGCTTCCAGCTTGGCTTGGGGTATCTCTAAATCCGCTAAGCTTTTCGCATCGAGCTTGTCGAACTTGCTCGTGTATTCCAACACTGCCGCATCGCCACGGCGTTTGACGTTATCAAGAATGTCGGCAACCGTCGCGTCGATGCTCGCGTCCTGCGCCGATTCGAAAGCGAGCAGCGTGCGCAACTCCGCTTGAAAATCGGCATCCGAAGTAGAAAGGCGTCGTATTTTTAGCATGATCGAATTACTTACCCACTGCCGCCGCGAATTGATCCAACAGCGGCTGAATCGCGGCGTGCTTAAGTTTGAGCGCGGCTTGGTTGACGACCAGGCGCGAACTGATTTGCATGATCTCTTCCACCGCCACCAGATTGTTGGCTTTGAGCGTGTTGCCGCTGGACACCAAATCCACGATCGCATCCGCGAGACCCACTAAGGGCGCTAATTCCATCGAGCCATAGAGCTTGATCAGATCGACGTGCACGCCCTTCTTGGCAAAATGCTCGCGCGCGGTTTGCACATATTTCGTCGCCACCTTGAGCCGCGAGCCCTGACGCACATGGCGCTCGTAATCGAAACCCTGCTGCACCGCAACCATCATGCGGCACTTGGCGATTTGCAGATCGAGCGGCTGGTACAGCCCCGCGCCGCCATGCTCCAACAGCACATCCTTGCCCGCCACGCCCAGATCCGCCGCGCCGTACTGCACATAGGTCGGCACATCGGTGGCGCGCACGATAATCAGCCGTACATCGGGATTGTTCGTGCCGATAATGAGCTTGCGTGAAGACTCCGGATCTTCGAGCGGCACAATGCCCGCCGCTTTTAACAGCGGCGTGGTTTCTTCGAAGATGCGGCCTTTGGATAAGGCGATGGTGATGCCGGACACGGTGAAATTCCTACAAAAGCGCGATTTTACCGCAGAGGACGCAATGTTCGCAGCGTATTCTTTGGGGCTAAGGGAAAACCGCCTTTTCGGAAGTTTAAAACCAGCCGGTTTGCCGGCAAGGATGCCGGCGCTACACTGAAGCGCGGCACTTTTGCACTGGCCTCAGCCGTGCTGTATGTAGCGCCGGCTTCCAGCCGGCATGTTTGATATAGCTATAACATGATTCCGCGCCATACACGCCCCGCCACGGTTACGCCGACCAGCACCGCTGCCCCGGCCAAAATTCCTGCCAGCGCATCCAACAAAGTCGGGGCTAGCTTTTGCAACATAGTGCCAATACCAGGAAGCGCACTCGCACTGCTTGCCACATGAAGGATCAATTCATGCGCACCGGGCAGGCCATGGGTCAGGATGCCGCCGCCTACCAAAAACATCGCGGCCGTACCGACAATGGAGAGGCCTTTCATCAAACTGGGCGCTGCATGCACAATGAGTTTGCCGACACCCCGCATCAATGTACTGCGCTTCTGGCTGAGATACAGTCCCGCGTCGTCCAGCTTGACGATGCCGGCCACTAGGCCGTAAACGCCGATGGTCATAATCAGCGCGATGCCCGACAGCACGGCCACTTGCATGCCGAATGTCGCCGTGGCGACCGTGCCCAATGTGATGACGATAATCTCAGCGGACAAAATAAAATCGGTGCGCACGGCGCCCTGGATTTTGTCTTTCTCAAACGCGACCATATCCACCGCCGGGTTCGCCAAGGCCTCCACGAGGTGAAGGTGATGCGATTTATCCTCCGCTTTGCTGTGCAGGAATTTGTGCGCCAGCTTCTCAAACCCCTCATAGCAGAGATATGCGCCGCCAAACATCAGGAGCGGAATCACCGCCCAAGCAGCAAAAGCACTGATCGCCAAGGCCGACGGCACCAAAATCAGCTTATTTCTTAAGGAGCCTTTTGCCACCGCCCAGACCACGGGCAATTCTCGATCGGCCTTGATGCCGGCCACCTGTTGCGCGTTGAGCGCAAGGTCATCACCCAACACCCCTGCGGTTTTTTTGGCGGCGACTTTGGTCATCAGTGCCACATCGTCCAGCACGGTGGCGATGTCGTCGAGAAGCAGTAAGAGGCTGGTTCCGGCCATGAATATTTTTCCTTTAAACCTAAAAACGGTATTTCGCCGAACCTGTTTCCTTTGCGTCCTTCGCGGTTCAACTTTTTCCAGGATAATACCTGAATGAATATCCCCCACCCCACCTCGCTGGTCTGGTTTCGCCGTGATCTGCGCTGCTTTGACCACGCGGCTTTATCTCAAGCCTTACGCAACAGCGCACGCGTGTTCTGCGTGTTTGTGTTCGATACCGATATCTTGGATCCGCTGACCGATAAAGCCGATCGTCGCGTGGATTTCATTTGGCACTCGATCAAGGAATTGGATCAAGCGTTAACCACCATGGGCGGCGGCTTGATCGTGCGCCATGGCTCGGCACGCGAGGTGATTCCACAACTGGTGCAGGAGTTGGGCGCGTCTGCGGTGTTTGCCAATCGTGATTACGAGCCAGCGGCGGTGATGCGCGATGCGGCTATCGCCAAAACATTGAAACGGATTGGGATCGAGTTCAATACGTTTAAAGATCAAGTAATCTTTGAGCGCGAAGAAATTATGAAAAGTGTTGGCCGGCCTTACAGTGTTTTCACCCCGTATAAAAACGCGTGGTTGAAGCGCGTGACCGGCGCCGATTTGGTGCCGCACCCGGTGGCGGAATATACCCAAGCGTTCGCGCGGCCTGAGTCGAGCGCACTGCCGACCCTGGCCGAGCTGGGGTTTCAGGCGACGGATCTGATTCAGCTTGGGGTCAAGCCGGGCATGTCGGGCGCACAAGCGGCTTGGGATGCGTTTCAAGCCACCATGGCGAATTACGATGAAGTTCGCGATAACCCGGCCCTGGATGCCACCTCGCATTTAGGCGTGCATTTGCGCTTCGGCACGATGTCGATCCGCGAGTTGGCGCGCACTGCCCACTATGCCTCGGGCAAGGGCGCGCAAGTTTGGCTGTCGGAATTGATCTGGCGTGAATTTTTTCAGATGGTTTTGTACCACCACCCACGCGTGATGACCCAAGCCTTTCGCACGCAATTTGATGCGGTCGCATGGGAAACCAATCCCGAACGCTTCGCCGCTTGGTGCGCGGGTCGCACCGGCTACCCGATTGTCGATGCGGCGATGCGCCAACTGAATCAGACCGGCTTCATGCACAATCGGCTGCGCATGATTGCGGCCTCGTTTTTGACCAAGGATCTACATTTGCATTGGTTGCAAGGCGAACGCTATTTCGCGCAGAAGCTGCTCGACTATGATCTCGCCTCGAACAACGGCAATTGGCAGTGGGCGGCTTCCACCGGCTGCGATGCACAACCGTATTTCCGCATCTTCAACCCGGTGACCCAATCCGAGCGCTTTGATCCTCAGGGCGTTTTCATCAAGCGTTACGTGCCCGAGTTGGCCGCCGTCGAGGCACGGGAGATTCACGCACCTTGGAATATCAGCCCGATTGAACAGCAGATTTATGGCGTGATCATCGGTCGCGATTATCCCGCGCCAATCGTCGATCATGAAGCCGCGCGGGTGAAGGCGCTGGCCATGTTTAAGTGTATTAAAGAGATTGATTCATTGACGTCATAAAGATGGTGGGCGCTGCCCACCAGCGCTGCTTTTTCCCGGGCTTCTCATTTGCACCATAAAAAAGGGGGCGCTTGCGCGCCCCCTTGAAATCCCCCATTGCTGGAGAGAGGAGAACAACTCCTTACATGGTGTAAGCGCGCTCGCCGTGCTCGGACACATCCAAGCCTTCGCGCTCTTTTTCTTCCGGAACACGCAAGCCCATGAACATGTCGACCAATTTGAACAGGACGAAGCTCACCACGCCTGACCAGACGACGACGGTACCGACGCCCCACAGTTGGCTGATGAGTTGCGTGCTCATCGAGAAATCACCGACCTTGCCGGTGGCGTAATCGAACACGCCGGTGCCGCCGAGGGAAGGGGCGACCACGATGCCGGTGCCGATGGCGCCGATGATGCCGCCAATACCATGCACACCGAATACATCCAGCGAGTCGTCATAGCCCATCATCCGCTTCAGGCTGGTGACGCCCCACAGGCAGATTGCACCTGCGACTGCGCCCAGGACGATCGCGCCCATCGGGCCAGCGAAGCCAGCGGCTGGCGTGATCGCCACCAGACCAGCGACTGCACCGGATGCCGCGCCGAGCATGGACGGCTTGCCCTTCGTTATCCACTCCATGAACATCCAGGACAATGTCGCTGCTGCCGTAGCAAGGATGGTGTTGGTCATCGCCAGCACCGCCACGCCCGTGGCTTCCAGGTTGGAGCCGGCGTTGAAACCGAACCAGCCCACCCACAGCATCGACGCGCCGATCATGGTCATGGTCAGGTTGTGCGGTGGCATCGCTTCCCGGCCGTAGCCGATGCGTTTGCCGATTACGATTGCGCCCATCAGCGCGGCCATACCGGCATTGATGTGCACCACGGTGCCACCCGCGAAGTCCAACGCGCCTTTAGCAAAGACAAAACCGGAAGGGTCGCCAAAGGCGGAAGGACCGCCCCAGAACCACACCATGTGCGCCATCGGCAGGTAGGAGAAGGTGAACCACAGCACCGAGAACACCAGCAGCGCGGAGAACTTGATGCGCTCTGCGAAGCCGCCCACGATCAGCGCCACCGTGATGGCAGCGAAGGTGAGTTGGAAGATCATGAAGGCCATGTCCGGAATCACCACCCCTTTGCTGAAGGTCTCAGTCGTCGTGTCCGGCGTCATGCCCGACAAGAAGAACTTGGACGTCCCACCAATGAAGCTATTCAGATCCCCGCCGGGCGTAAACGCCAAGCTATAGCCGTAAATAACCCACAAGATGGAGATCAGTGCGAAGATCACGAATACCTGCATCAGTACCGACAATGCATTTTTACCGCGCACCAGGCCCCCGTAGAACAAGGCCAAGCCGGGAATGGTCATCATGATCACCAACGCGGTGGCGATCATCATCCAAGTGGTATCGCCTTTGTTCGGTACCGGGGCAGGCGCTGCGGCAGTAACAGCGGCCGCAGGTGCGGTCGCCGCCGGTGCAGTCGCAACCGGCGCTTCAGCGGGTTTGTCCTCAGCTAGGACGGGGCTTGCCAAGCCAAATGTCCCTAATAGGGCGAGCAGAGTAATCCATCGTTTCATGCTGTTCTCCTTATAGCGCTTCCGGACCGGTCTCACCGGTGCGGATGCGGATAACTTGCTCTAAACTCGACACGAAGATCTTGCCGTCGCCGATCTTGCCGGTGCCGGCAGACTTGGTGATCGCTTCGATCACCTGGTCCAGCATCTCGACTTTGATCGCAACTTCGATCTTGACCTTGGGCAGAAAATCCACCACATACTCGGCGCCGCGATACAACTCCGTGTGCCCCTTTTGCCGGCCAAAGCCTTTGACTTCGGTGACGGTCACGCCTTGCACGCCAATGGCGGAAAGCGCTTCACGCACCTCGTCAAGCTTGAACGGCTTGATAATTGCGGTAACGAATTTCACTATGATTCTCCTTGAGTGGTTAAACGTGGCCGCGCAAAACACGCAGCCACTTGCCGCCAGATTTAGAAGGTTTTGGAAATCCAGACCGTGGTTTTGCCATCAGCGACATCTTTCGGGAATACGCCGTTGCACGATGCGCCATTGGCGGTGGCGGTTTGGCTAAACCTGCCATAACCACAGACGTGGGCGCTGCTGGTGTCGGTGTAGGCGACGCCGACGGTCATGCCGTCAAAGGTCTTGCCTATTTTTCCCATGTCGTAGGCCGCGCTGATTTTCCAGTCATCGTAGGAATACAAATTGTCGTTGGTGTCGGAATTAGTGTTGCGCGTATCACGGCCATCATATTTCTGAATGCCATAATGTACGCC
>JAUXTZ010000345.1 GCA_030681095.1 Burkholderiales bacterium | reverse complement strand
ATGCAGGATAAAGGTGGCGGACGTGATAATGCCGTCGCAGCCTTCCTTCTGAATGCCGGGCAGGCCCGCCAGAAATTTATCCGTGACGTCCTTGCCCAGCCCCGCCTTGCGAAATTGCGCGCCGGGAATTTCGAGTAGCGTTGATTCGCCCTTGAGCGCGCCGTTATCGGTGAAGCGGCTGATGCGAAAACGCGCCAGCGGCGCATCGTGAATCTTGCCTAGGTTGTGATCGAGGCGCTCCACCAGCATCCAATCGCCGTCCGGCGTCACCATGCGCCATGACACCAGATTGTCGATGGCGGTGCCCCACAGCACGGCTTTCTTGCCGCCGGCATTCATCGCCACATTGCCGCCAATGCACGAGGCGTCGGCCGAGGTCGGGTCGACCGCGAATACGCGGCCTGCTTCATCTGCCGCTTCCATCACGCGCTTGGTGACCACGCCTGCGCCGCAACGAATCGTCGCCACCGGCTGGCTCAAGCCGGGCAGCGTGCTTTGTGTCACGCGGTCCAGGGTGTCGAGCTTCTCGGTATTGATCACAGCCGAGAGCTTGGTCAGCGGCACCGCGCCGCCGGTATAGCCGGTGCCGCCGCCGCGCGGGATGATGGTGAGGCCGAGTTCGATTAGCGTGCGCACCACGGGGGCGACTTCTTCCTCGGTATCGGGATTCACAATCACGAAGGGATATTCCACGCGCCAGTCGGTGGCGTCGGTGACATGCGAGACGCGCGCCAGCCCATCGAATTGAATATTGTCGCGGCGCGTGACGCGGCTTAAGAGATCCATGACGCGCTTGCGCAGGAGTTGGGTGTGGGTGAATTCCGCTTCGAATACATTGACCGCTTCGTGCGCGGCGCCGAGCAATTGCGCCACGGCTGCGTTGCCCTGGCGCCGCGCCTCGATCGCATTCAGCCGATGCCGCAGCGCGCCGATCAAAGCGGCGCGGCGTTTGTCGTTCGCCAGCAGGTCATCTTGCAAATAAGGGTTGCGCGTGACCACCCAGATATCGCCCAGCACCTCGAACAACATGCGCGCCGAACGCCCAGTGCGCCGCTCGCCACGCAACTCGCCGAGTACGCGCCACATATCCGCCCCGAGCAGGCGGATCACGATCTCGCGGTCGGAGAACGAAGTGTAGTTATAGGGGATTTCGCGCAGGCGAGCAGACATGACTAGAAGTGCGGAAAAAAACCGTATTTTAGCGCAATGCGCGCGTGTCGGCACGGTAGAAGCCTCTCCGGGGTACGGTATACCCGCACCCCGGAGAGGCTTTTTAGTGAAGCGAGCGTGGCTTATTTCTTCTGCAGGCTGCCAAACACTTTGCGCACGTATTCGCTGCTGCGGCCCAGGGGGTCGCGGCGAATGGCTTTTTCCTCTTCTGCGATCATGAGGAACAGGCCGTCCAGTGCTTTGCCAGTGACATACTCCGACATATTGGCTTGCTCCTTGCCGATCAGGCCCGCTTGGGAAGCCGTGCCGGCGATGCGGTCGTATTGCTGGGTGAGTTTGTAACGGTTCACGGTCTTGCCCACGACGGGCAGGAAGCGTTCGTGCAATTTCGCTCCGGTCGCCTGGCGGAAGTATTTGGTGGCGGCGTCTTCGCCTCCAGTCAACACCGCCTTCGCGTCGGCCACGCTCATATTTTTGATGGCATCCACCAGCAGTGTCTTCGCTTCCGGCACTGCGGCTTCGGCGGCGCGGTTGAGTGAGGTTTTGAGTTCTTCTATCCGCTTGCCTTGGCCCAAGGCCTTCATCACTGATTCCACGCTTTGCAGCGATTCGGGTAGGGGAATGCGCACTTTATCGTTCAGCAGAAACCCATCGGTGCGCCCGAGAGTAGAGACGGCCTTGCCCGCGCCTTCGGCCAATGCGTCTTTGAGCCCACGCGTCACGTCTTGGTCGGAGAGATTGGTGGTGGGGGCGCTGCTTTTTTTAGCGCTTGCATCGCCCACGCCCTTGAGCAGGTCGCCTAAATCCAAGGCCCAAGACGCGCCGGACAACAGCACCGCCAGTATAAAAAAATATGCTTTCATTTTTGATCTCCTGGGGCGGGGGTAAGGAGTGGCTCGATTAGACTTTGCAGTCGCCCATAATGCACCTGACCGCTGATTTTATGCCTTAAGCGACCGCTCTTGTCGATGATGAACGAGGTCGGTAGACGGGAGGCATCGCCGAATGCGCGGCTTTGTTCCGCATTCGCCATCAGTACTGGAAAGGTGTAGCCGTTTTCGCGCAGGAAGCTTTCGACCTTGGCCGGATCATCATCCACGCTGAAGGCGAGAATCTCAAAGCCCTTGCCTTGATAGTCTTGATAGAACGCTTGCATCGCCGGCATTTCGTGGCGGCAATAGGGGCACCATGTGGCCCAAAAATTCACCAGCACCACTTTGCCGCGCAGCCCTTCCAGCGTACCCATGCGGCCATCGAGCGTGGTGAAGGGCAGATTGGGCAGCGGCTCATTCATCTCCGATACCCAGGCCGGCGGGCGAAACCACATAAAGGCCACCAAGCCGATTAAGGCTAGCGTGACCCAATGGCGTTTTAAAAGCTGCTTGATGCGTAGTGTAAAATGCATAGATATTCAATTAATCGTGAAGGCCAAGGACAGACCATGCTTTGGGTCAAAGCGTTCCACATTATTTTCATGGTGAGCTGGTTTGCCGGGCTATTCTACCTGCCGCGCCTGTTCGTGAATCACGCTATGACACAAGAAGCCGCCGTGGGTGCTCAGTTGCAACTGATGGAGCGCAAGCTCTATCGCTTCATCACGCCATTGGGCGTGTTAGCACTCGCGACCGGACTTTGGTTGTGGCTGGGCTATGGCATCACGGGCGGTTGGTTGATGGTGAAATTGGTGCTGGTGGCCATCCTCATCGCCTATCATCTCTATTGTGGAAAGCTGCTCGACGATTTTAAACAGGGCCGCAACACGCACAGCCATGTTTGGTATCGCTGGTTTAACGAACTGCCGGTGCTGATATTGTTCGCCGTCGTCATTTTAGTCGTCGTAAAACCCTTTTAAAAAATGTAGCGCCGGCATCCCTGCCGGCAAGTTCTGCTCTCATTAGGAATAACCATGAATCAATTTTTCGCCACTTGCCCGCGCGGGTTGGAAGCGGTGCTGGCGCAAGAGCTGGTAGCGCTCGGCGCGACTCACGCCAAAGCCACC
>JAUXTZ010000338.1 GCA_030681095.1 Burkholderiales bacterium | reverse complement strand
GCCACGCGTGTCGCGGCCATAAGAACCTGCCTCGCGCCGAAAACACGGGGTGTGCGAAACGAACTTAAGGGGCAAATCTACCAAAGCCACAATCACATCGCGCACGATGTTGGTGACGGGGACTTCTGCCGTGGGGATCAGGTATAAATCGTCGGCGCAAATATGGAATTGGTCATCCTGAAATTTCGGAAATTGCCCAGTGCCGCGCATGCTGTCAGCGTTGACTAAAAACGGTACGTACACTTCTGTATAGCCATGCTCCTGGGTATGCACATCCAGCATGAATTGTGCGAGCGCGCGGTGCATCCGTGCCAGCGGTCCTTTCATCAGCGAAAAACGCGCGCCGGTAATTTTCACGGCGGTTTCAAAATCCAACTGCTTCAGACCTTCGCCCACATCGACATGATCCTTGACCGGAAAATCGAAGGTGCGCGGTGTGCCGACGCGCCGCACCTCCACGTTATCTGTCTCTGATTTTCCAATCGGCACACTTTCATGCGGCAGATTGGGGATGGTCATCAATAGATCATTGAGGTAACTCTGAATCACGGCCAGTTTTTCCTCAGCCGCCTTCAACTCATCGCCCAGGTTGGCCACTTCAGCCATGATCCCCGAAACATCTTCACCTTTGGATTTGGCAATACCGATTTGCTTCGAAGATTGGTTGCGCTTCGCCTGCAATTCCTGAGTGCGAACTTGAACGGATTTGCGCTCCTGTTCCAACTCCTGAAATCTGCTTCCATCCAACTCAAACCCACGCACTTTCAAGCGTTGTGCGGTTCCTTCAAGATCATTTCGCAGCAATTGAACATCTAACATAATTATTTCTTTCGTTTTGCTTTAGCGTCGAGTTCGCGCAAATGCGCCAAACGCTCGGCGATTTTAGATTCTAGTCCGCGTGGGGTGGGCTCGTAAAAACTCACCTGCGGCATGTCTTCGGGGAAATAATCCTCGCCTGCGGCATAGGCTTCCGGCTCGTCGTGCGCATAGCGGTAGGCATGACCGTACCCCAATTCTTTCATCAGCTTGGTCGGCGCGTTGCGCAAATGCAGCGGTACCGCGCGCGATTTATCGTTGGTGATGAAAGCGCGGGCACTATTATACGCGACGTAAACCGCATTACTTTTCGGCGCGCAGGCCAGGTAAATCACGGCTTGCGCCAAGGCGAGATCCCCTTCCGGCGAGCCGAGGCGTTCGTAGGTTTCCACCGCATCCAAGGTGAGGCGCAACGCGCGCGGGTCGGCCAGCCCGATGTCTTCCGACGCCATGCGGATCATGCGCCGCCCCAAGTACAGTGGATCGGCACCGCCATCCAGCATGCGCATGAACCAATACAGCGCGGCATCGGGTGCTGTGCCGCGCACCGATTTATGCAGCGCAGAAATCTGGTCGTAAAACTCTTCCCCGCCCTTATCGAAACGGCGGCCGCTTTTGGCCACCGTGTCGCGCGCAAAATCTTCTGTTACCAAGTGTATTTGACTGGCCAAGGCCGCGGTGCGTGTTTGTTCCAGGATATTCAATAGCCGCCGCGCATCGCCATCGGCGCAGCCGACGATGAGCGACTTAGCGCCGGGTTCAAAGCTGAGATCGGTCAACGCGGCTTGGCAGGCGTGATCGAACAATTGCCCGAGCTCCGCTTCAGACAAAGGTTTCAGCACATACACTTGTGCTCGCGATAACAGCGCGCTGTTCACTTCAAACGAGGGGTTCTCGGTAGTAGCGCCGATAAAAGTGAACAAGCCTTTTTCAACATAGGGCAAAAAAGCGTCCTGCTGCGATTTGTTAAAACGATGTACCTCATCCACGAACAGGATGGTGTGGCGGCCGCTTTGCTCCAAGGCGAATTGCGCGCGGGTAATGGCGTCGCGAATATCTTTTACCCCGGACAACACGGCGGAGAGTGCGATGAACTCGGCATCAAATGCCCCCGCCATCAGCCGTGCCAGCGTAGTTTTGCCCACCCCTGGCGGCCCCCATAAAATCATCGAGTGCGGCTTGCCGGATTCGAAGGCGATCCGTAGCGGCTTGCCCGGACCAAGCAGGTGGTCCTGGCCCATCACTTCGTCTAGGGTTTTGGGGCGGAGCCGTTCCGCCAGCGGCGCGTCCGGCTCATGCGAAAAAAGATCACTCACCGATCACATCCGCCCCCTTGGGCGGCGCGAATTTGAATTGGTCGGCGGGGAGTTTTGGATTGCGTTCGAGCTTGTCGAAGCGGATCACGGTGGTTTGGCCGAAGCTGTCTTTGAGTTCCATTTGCTTCAGCGTATTCCCCGCAAAGCCCATGCGCACCGCAGCGAACATGGTGTCTTTGGATTTAGGGCTGGCTTCCAGCCAATCCAGCCCATCGCGGCTGGCCACGTCGGCCAAGGTAAAGAATTTCTCAATTTCATTATTGCCGGCGAGCAAGGCAGCGGGCGAGCTGCCCAGCGCATCATCCAGCTTGCGCACTGTGACTTGGTTCAGGTCTTTATCAAAAATCCACAGCTTCACGCCATCACCCACGATCAACTGCTCGTAAGGCTTGTCGTAAGTCCAACGGAATTTACCGGGGCGGGAGAAGGCCATCACGCCCGAGGCCTGGCTCACGCTGCGGCCATTGCGATCCAGCACCGTCTGCGCAAAATGCGCGCGCACGGTTTGCGTCTCGCGCACGAAGGCGCGCAGGCTATCGACGCTACCGGCATGGGCGGTGGCGCTGACCAGAAAAACAAGAGCGAGTAAGAATTTCATCAGTAACCTTTTTTCACCACGGAGTACACAGAGGACATGGAGTTAAGCAAAAGGTTTCCTCCGTGCCCTCTGTGTACTCCGTGGTAAATCATTTATAAAACTTACTCCCGATTCGGCATCAACACTTCGCGATTGCCATTCGACTGCATGGCCGACACCAAGCCCGAGCGTTCCATTTGCTCGATCAGGCGCGCGGCGCGGTTGTAGCCGATGCGTAATTGACGCTGCACGCTGGAGATCGAGGCGCGGCGCGATTTGAGCACGATCTCTACTGCTTGATCGTAGAGCGGATCAGATTCGGGGTCGCCGCCGCCTTCACCGCCTTCCCCTTCGCCCGCGCCTTCATTCGCTTCGAGAATCCCCTCTACATATTGCGGTTCGCCCAGCTTCTTCAGCCATTCGACCACGCGATGCACTTCTTGATCCCCGACATAGGCACCGTGTACGCGCAGGGGATAGCCGGTGCCGGGCGGCAGGTAGAGCATGTCACCTTGGCCCAGCAACGCTTCCGCGCCTTGCTGATCGAGGATGGTGCGCGAATCGATGCGGCTCGACACCTGGAACGCGATGCGGGTGGGGATGTTGGCTTTGATCAGGCCGGTGATGACATCCACCGACGGGCGCTGGGTGGCGAGCACTAAGTGAATGCCCGAGGCGCGCGCTTTTTGCGCCAGACGCGCAATCAGCTCTTCCACTTTTTTGCCCACGACCATCATCATATCGGCCAACTCATCGATCACCACTACGATCAGCGGCAGCGGCTCCAACGGCTCGGGGTTCTCGGCCGTGAGCGAGAAAGGATGCGGGATCGGCGTGCCGGCCTTTTTCGCGTCCGCTATTTTTTGGTTGAAGCCAGCGAGATTGCGCACCCCCTGGCTCGACATCAGGCGATAGCGCCGGTCCATTTCATTCACGCACCAAGTCAGCGCATACGCCGCTTGGCGCATATCGGTCACGACCGGTGCGAGCAGATGTGGAATGCCCTCGTACACCGATAGCTCGAGCATTTTCGGATCGACCAAAATCAAGCGCACCTGGCTCGGGTCAGCTTTGTACAGCAGGGACAAAATCATGGCGTTGATCGCCACGCTTTTGCCGGAACCGGTGGTGCCCGCCACGAGCGCGTGCGGCATCTTGGCGAGATCGGCCACAACGGGTTTGCCGGTGATGTCCTTGCCCATGGCGATGGTCAAAGGCGAAGCCATGTCGGCATAAACTTGGGAACTGAGAATCTCGGACAAACGAATCACTTGGCGCTTGGGGTTGGGCAACTCGAGGCCCATGCAGTTTTTGCCGGGAATTGTCTCCACCACGCGAATGCTCACCACCGACAAGGCGCGCGCGAGATCTTTCATCAGGTTGACGATCTGGCTGCCCTTCACGCCCACCGCCGGCTCGATCTCGTAGCGCGTAATGACCGGGCCGGGATAGGCCGCGACGACTTTGACCTCGACGCCGAATTCGAGCAGCTTGCGCTCGATCAATCGTGAGGTGAATTCAAGGGTGTCGGCCGAGAGCAACTCGATTTCGCCCTCCGCTTCATCCAGCAGATGCAGCGGCGGCAAGGGTGAATCCGGCATCTCGGCGAATAGGGGCGCCTGCTTTTCCTTTTGCACCCGGGTCGATTTGGGAATTTCCAGCACCGGACGCTCGATGCGGATCGGCTCGTGGTCATCCACGAAGTGCTTTTTCAGCTCTTGCACCATCTCTTGGCGCTCGATGCTGGCGACTTCACCCGCTTTGCGGTCGCGCCGATTCTCAATGGTGCGGCGAATCGCGTAATAGCTCCACTCCACGCCGTAGCCAAGTTGCTCCATGATCATCAGCCACGACGCGCCGGTGAGCAGGCTAAAGCCGACACCAAACAGCGCGAGCAGAAACAAGGTGGAGCCGGTATGGCCAAAGCCACTCGCCAACATCTGGCCGACCACCGCGCCGGCAATACCGCCCGGCGCATCGGGCAAGGACACGCTGAGGTTATACAGGCGCAGATATTCCAGTGCGCTGCTGGAAAACAACACCAACAAAAATCCGACGAAAGCCACGAACAGCGAGCGCCGCTCGCTGATACCCGCGCTCTCGATGCGTTTATAACCCCACCACACCAGATAGCTCACGAACACCACGCCCCAATACGCGGAGAGGCCGAATACGTGCAAGAGCACATCGGCCAACCACGCGCCAAGCCAGCCGCCCGCATTGTGTACGGTCAGATCGCTGCCGCCATGCGACCAACCCGGGTCACCTTTGTGATATGTGATGAAGATGAGCGCCAGATACACCGCGCCCGCGATGAGCACGAACCACCACGCTTCGCGCAGCAAGAGCACGAGCCGCGCATTGGGCTCGCGCCCATTTGCCTTGCCCGTAGTTCGATTGGAAATAGCCATTGATTCAACTGATTAAGGAATGGGCGATTATACCAACATCAACGCCGTCGCAGTGCGCCCGCAAGATGCCCACAAGATACATGGATTACTGCTAAAATTCGGCCTCATTTTGATTCCCTTTGTCCCTATTTTTTGCAGGAGTTTTTCATGTCCGCCAAGCATTGCCGATTACTCATTCTCGGTTCCGGTCCCGCGGGTTACACCGCCGCGATTTACGCCGCACGCGCGAATTTGAAGCCGGTGGTCATTACCGGTTTAAGTCAGGGCGGTCAGCTCATGACCACCACCGATGTGGATAATTGGCCGGCCGATGTAAACGGCGTGCAAGGGCCAGACTTGATGCAGCGCTTTCAGGGTCATGCGGAGCGCTTCGACACCGAAATCATTTTTGACCACATCCACACCGCCAAGCTCACCGAGAAGCCGATGACCTTGATCGGCGATGCGGGCAGCTACACCTGCGACGCACTCATTATCGCCACCGGTGCTTCCGCCAAATACTTAGGCATCCCTTCAGAACAAGCCTTCATGGGCAAAGGCGTGTCCGGCTGCGCCACTTGCGACGGCTTCTTTTATAAGAACCAGAAAGTCGCCGTGATCGGCGGCGGCAATACCGCGGTGGAAGAGGCGCTGTATCTGGCCAACATCGCCAGCCACGTAACCCTGGTGCATCGACGCGAAACTTTTAAATCCGAGAAAATTTTGATCGATCATCTGATGCAAAAAGTTGCTGACGGCAAGATCACGCTCGAATTGAACCAAGAATTGGATGAAGTGCTGGGCGATAAAACCGGCGTCACCGGCATGCGGCTTAAATCCGCCAAGGACGGCGCCACCAAAGAAATCACGCTCACCGGTGTTTTTATCGCCATCGGCCACAAGCCGAATACCGACCTGTTTGAAGGCCAGCTCACCTTGGAGGGCGGCTATATCGTCACCCAAAGCGGCAACGCCGGCAATGCCACCGCAACCAATATCCCGGGCGTTTACGCTGCGGGCGATGTGCAAGACCACATCTACCGCCAAGCCATTACCAGTGCCGGCACCGGCTGCATGGCGGCCTTGGATGCGGAGCGCTACCTCGACCAACTTGGCAAAGCCTAAGCCACCCTCGCAAAAAGCCAACATCCCCACTGCGGATGACGCGGCGTTGTTCCGCGACGCAGTGGGCGATGCGCGTAAATTACCCGACCCAGAGCGCCTCCCCCCACCGCCGCCATACGCCAAGCCGATACCGCGACAGCGCCTAACTGGCGACCCACCAGCACATGATTTACTGACGGATCATGTGATGGATAGCCTCGACGCGGGCGACCCACTCACTTTTCAGCGCCCCGGCCTTTCACAGCAAACGATACGACGGCTGCGGCGCGGCCATTGGGTCGTAAAAGACGAATTGGATTTGCATGGCTTAAATCGCGAGCAAGCGCGCGAACAACTGGTGGCTTTTTTGAATGAATGCCAACAACGCGATAGCCGCTGTGTGCGTATTATTCACGGCAAGGGCTTAAGCTCCAGAAATAATGAACCGGTATTAAAACAACTAGTAAAAAGCTGGCTCATGCAACGCGAGGACGTGCTAGCTTTCGTGCAAGCACGGCCGGCAGAGGGCGGCAGCGGCGCGGTGATCGTGATGTTGAAGCAGGGGAAATAAGCATTGCTTACACGCTTGCATTGGGCGGGAGTGCCGTAGCGCCGGCATCCTTGCCGGCATGCCGGCTGGAAGCCGGCGCTACAAAATCGAGCAAGGCCTCCGTGTACTACGTACCCCGGAGGGCAAGC
>JAUXTZ010000337.1 GCA_030681095.1 Burkholderiales bacterium | reverse complement strand
TGTCAGTCAACGTCGCCTCGCGTCAGTTCCGCGAGCCCCATTTTGCGCGAGGGGTAGCACGCATCTTTGCGGACACCCGTGTCTTGCCCACTGCGATCGAACTTGAAATCACCGAAAGCCTTCTGCTTGAAAACAACGAAGAGACTCGACGTACGCTGGACTTAATTAAAGTTCTAGGTGCTACGCTTGCGATCGACGATTTTGGCACGGGTTACTCTTCCTTAAGCTATCTCAAACGTTTCCCGCTCGACCGTGTAAAAATTGACCAATCTTTCGTGCGCGATCTTGGCACCGACCCTGACGACTTAGCCATCGTCAGGGCCATCGTCGCACTCTCCCGCTCGCTGAAGCTTGAAGTGATCGCCGAAGGGGTCGAAACCAAGGAACAACTTGCCCTGCTTCGTTCCGAAGGTTGCGATGAATATCAAGGCTATCTATTCGCGCGCCCCATGGATGCCGATAGCGTGTCACGGCTGCTGGAAAACAGTGTTGCGCTCGTCAAAAGGTTCTCGGCCGCATAGGCGACAGCCCCGCCTCAGCGTTATACTGCTTTTTATGTTGCGCGTTACTTTACTTACCTTGTCCCTGTTGATTGCATACGGTCCGGCCCCGGCCGCACAGACGATCGTCACGCACAATCCTGAAACGGGACTCAAAACCTGGAAGAAATCTGACCGAGGATTCAGCCTGGAATTGGTCCAGCTCTTGCCGGAATTCGTGCAGGCCACCTATTCCTCTCGCGATCTACCACCCGCGATATTCGATAGCATGCGCGACTACTGCGTCTTCGGCACCGTCGCGCGCAATGAAACCGACGCGCCACTCGCCTACCGCGTTGCGAACTGGCGCGTTGTCACCGCCGATGGCAAAAAACATCGCCTGCGCACCAAATCACAATGGATCAAAGTGTGGGCCAAGCTCGGCGCGGATTTCAGCTATTCAATTTTGCCGGACGACATGACGTTCGAAGCCGGCGATTGGGCGCAGGGTTTCACCACCCCCAAGATTGCACCGGGCACGCGCTTTGACCTGATTTACACCTGGAGGCAGCATGGCAAAACCTACACCGACAAGTTGGAGAATCTGGCTTGCCCGAGCGGTTCGGGCATCCGTTAGTCTGATTCTGTTGTTGCCCGCGCTGGCAGCAGCGCAAACCGATCTTCCCGATCTCACGCATAAACTCACCGCGCTCACGCCACGCCCGCCCGCACCCGATTTTGCGCTCAAGGATTTGGACGGCAAAACACAGCGCATATCCGATTACAAAGGCAAAGTCGTGCTGGTGAATTTCTGGGCTACCTGGTGCCCACCCTGCCGGCGCGAAATGCCGTCTATGGAGCGCCTGTATCAAAAGCTCAAAGGCGAACCGTTCATAGTCCTCGCGCCCGACCAATATGAGAATTTCGATTTGGTCTTTTCCTTCACCGGGCAGCTCGACCCCGCACCGACTTTTCCCATCATGCTCGATCAAAAAAGCGTTGCATCAAATGCATGGAAAGTAAAAGGCCTGCCCACCAGCTTCATTGTCGACAAGCAGGGGCTCATAGCGTATCGCGCGGTGGGCGGACGCGAGTTCGATCACCCGGAAATCGAAAAGCTGATTCGGGCTTTGATCGCGGAATAATTCAGAAAGGCTTCATTAAGGCATACTTGAGTAAATTACTATGGTATGGCCTTATTCCTGTTAAAATGTCCGTTTGTCCACGGATGCCGCCATGCCCAACCGCCTCGCCCAGGAAACCAGCCCATATCTTCTGCAGCACGCCGACAACCCCGTAGATTGGTTACCATGGGGTGAGGAGGCGCTCACTTTAGCGCGTCAGCAAGACAAACCGATTCTGCTTTCCATCGGTTATTCGGCCTGCCATTGGTGCCATGTCATGGCGCATGAGTCGTTCGAGGATGCGGAAGTAGCTGCGCTTATGAACGCAAATTTCGTGAACATCAAAGTCGATCGCGAAGAACGGCCTGATCTGGACCATATCTACCAGCATGCGCACCAGCTCATCGCACGCCGGGGCGGTGGCTGGCCGCTGACCATGTTTCTTACGCCGGAGCAGGCGCCGTTTTTTAGCGGTACGTATTTCCCCAAACAGCCGCGCTACCAGATGCCGGGCTTGCTCGACCTGCTGCCAAAGATCGCCGATTACTACCACGGACATAAAGACGAGATTGCTGCTCAGAATGCCAAGCTGGTTGCAGCACTTGAATCATCCTCATCCATACCTGATTCAGAAGCAAAGTTAGCGCTTGCTCCGCTGAATGACGCAGCTCGCGACTTGGCTGGAAATTTCGACCGGGTTTGGGGGGGATTCGGGCGCGAGCCTAAGTTTCCGCGCCCCACCGAGCTGGAATTTTGCATGCGCTATGCGGCCGCAAAGGACCGGGACGATGTGGGCGAGATGGCGGTTTTCACCCTGCACAAAATGGAGCAGGGCGGCATTTACGACCAGCTTGCCGGGGGCTTTTGCCGCTATTCGGTGGACGCGCAGTGGGCCATTCCGCATTTCGAAAAAATGCTCTACGACAATGGTCCCTTGCTAGGGCTCTACGCCGACGCTTATGTGTTGACCGGGCATGGGCGCTTTCGCCAAGTGGCGCAGGAGACCGTGGGTTGGCTCACGCGCGAAATGCGCGATGCGGCGGGCGGCTTCTACTCGGCGCTGGATGCCGACTCGGAACACGAAGAAGGCAAGTTCTACGTGTGGACGCCGGAGGAAGTGCGCGCCCTGCTCACGCCTGATGAATTCGCGCTGGTCTCGCCCCACTACGGCATGGATCTGCCGCCCAATTTCGAGGGCAAGC
>JAUXTZ010000394.1 GCA_030681095.1 Burkholderiales bacterium | reverse complement strand
GAGATAGCTGCCCAGCGCCGAAATCAGCGAGCCGAAGTGGAGCGGGCCGGTAGGGGATGGGGCGAAGCGGCCGCGATACAGTGCTTGCGTCATAGGATTACTCGAAAAAACTTGGAACCAGCGCGCAGCCTACCCGCCGGGGTACGGATGCACACCAGGTCAGGCGCACCCAAAACTTGCAGCTCATCCAGGGTCGGGCGCATAGTTCGAGCTTATTGAAAATGTGGTTGGGAATTATTTTCTTTAATCCCTGTCTCCGCCATAAGTAAAATAAATAGTATTCGCAAAAATGGTAAACAGCTTGAAATCCTCGTATAAAAAAATCTTGATCGTAATCGTCGCAGCGCTCGTTCTCTTGGGGGGCGGGATGTGGCTGCGCCATGCGGGCAGCGGCGGGCCGCCTGCGAACAAGCCCGGGCCCGCTGGCTCAGGCGGGGGCCCAGGCGGGTCAGCACCGCCGGCCATGACGGTGCGCGTGGCGGAAGCGAAATCCGCCGCGCTGCGCGAAGATGTGACAGCGATCGGCACCCTGCTTGCCAACGAGTCGATCACGATTCGCTCCGAGGTGGATGGGCGCATCACGCAAATTCATTTCCGCGAAGGCGAGTCGGTGGCACGGGGCTCTAAGTTAGTTTCCTTGAATTCCGCCGAAATCGAGGCGCAACTCAAGGCAGCACTTGCCGAAACCACGTTAAGCCGCACCCGACTGACCCGTGCCGAAGAGTTGCACGGCAAGAATTTCATCAGCGGCCAAGCCTTGGATGAAGCGCGCGAACATTTAAATCAAAGCCTCGCGCGTGCCGCCGAAATTCAGGCGCGCTTGGATAAAACATTGCTTCGCGCCCCATTTGAAGGCGTGGTTGGCGTACGCCAAGTCAGCGTCGGCGCCTATGTCAACAAGGGCCAGGATATCGCGCGACTGGAAGGGATCGGCACGCTGAAAGTGGATTTCCGCGTACCCGAACTGTTTGCAGGCCGGTTGAAGCCGGGCCAAGCAGTGAAGGTGAGCGTCGATGCTTTTCCCGGCGAGCAATTCGACGGCGATATCTTCGCCATCGAACCTTCGGTGGACGAGCAGACGCGCACCGTCCTGCTGCGCGCCCGCGTCCCGAATCCGAAGGCGCGATTGAAGCCCGGCATGTTCGCCCGCGTCGCACTGTTATTGGGTGTGCGCGAAGGGGCCATCATCGTGCCGGAACAAGCCATTGTGCCGCGCGGCCAAGATTTTTTTGTGTTCAAAGTGGTAGGCGGCAAAGTCCTCTTCGCCAAGGTTGAATTAGGTTTGCGGCGGCCGGGTGAAGTACAAATACTGAAAGGCGTGGCGCCCGGGGACGTAGTCGTCACCGACGGCCAACTGCGTATTCGCGACGGCGCGCCGGTGAAAATCCAAGCAGCGACGCCCCCCCGCAGCTAAACCGACTCGCCCATGTTCCTACCCGATATTTCCGTCCGCCGCCCCGTGCTCGCCACGGTGATGAGTCTAGTCATCATCCTGGTCGGCATCATCGCCTTCACCCGCCTATCGGTGCGCGAATATCCAAAGATCGATCCGCCGGTAATCTCGGTGCGCACCGTCTATGCCGGGGCCAGCGCGGAAGTGATCGAGAACCAGATCACCAATCAATTGGAAGATGCGCTCTCCGGCATCGAGGGCATTAGAACCATCAAATCGCAATCGCGCGAAGAAGTCAGCCTGATCACCATTGAATTCGTAGTTAGCCGCAACGTGGACGCAGCGGCCAACGATGTGCGCGACCGAGTGGCGCGCACGCGCGGCCGCATGCCAGCCGAGGCCTTAGACCCGGTGGTGGCCAAAATCGAAGCCGATGCGCAAGCCATCATGTGGCTGCGGCTATCGAGCGACCGCCACAGCCCGCTTGAAATCACCGACTATGCCGACCGCTATGCAGCCGATTCGCTGAAAACCATCAATGGCGTGGCGAGTGTGATAGTCGGTGGCGATCGCAAATACGCGATGCGCATCTGGCTCGACCGCGAGCGTCTTGCCGCCTACGGCATGACCGTGCAAGACGTGGAAGACGCGCTGCGGCGGCAGAATTTGGAAGTGCCGGCTGGCCGCATCGAGAGCAAACAGCGCGAATTCAGCGTGCTCTCCGCCACCGACTTGCAGACGCCGGCGCAATTCAACAACCTTATTTTGCGCGAGGTGAATAACTACCCGGTGCGCCTCTCCGATGTAGGCCGTGCCGAGATTGGGGCTTACAACGACCGCAACATCGTGCGCGTGCAGGGGCGCGAAGCGGTGGGTCTGGGCATCGTGCAGCAATCCACCGCCAATATGCTGGATGTCGCCAACGGCGTAAAAGAAATGATTCCCCGGCTGCAAAAAACCCTGCCGGATGGGATGAAGCTTCAGGTCTCGTTCGACCGCTCGATCTTCGTCGATGCCTCGATCAAGTCCGTGTACAAAGTGCTGCTGGAATCGCTGGGGCTGGTAGTGCTGGTGATTTTCCTGTTTTTGCGTTCATTCCGCGCCACGCTGATCCCGTTCGTGACCATTCCAGTATCGTTGATTGGTGCATTTTTTCTGATTTGGATTCTCGGCTTCTCGATCAATGTACTGACCCTGCTCGGCATCGTGCTGGCAGTGGGCTTGGTGGTGGACGATGCGATCGTAGTGCTGGAAAACATCCACCGCTATATCGATCAGGGCATGCCGCCGTTGCAAGCCGCGTTCAAAGGTTCGCAGGAAATCGCTTTCGCGGTAGTGGCCATGACCATCACTCTAGCGGCGGTGTTCGCGCCCCTGGCGTTTGCGACCGGCAATACCGGGCGACTGTTCACCGAATTCGCTTTGACCGTGGCGGCGGCGGTACTGGTGTCGGGCTTCGTGGCGCTCACGCTCACGCCCATGATGTGCTCCAAACTGCTGCGCCGCGAGACGAGCCACGGCCGTTTCTACAATGCGCTGGGCGAATTTTTTCTCTGGCTCGCAGCAAGCTATCGCAGCTCGCTGGCGAAAAGCCTGCGCCATCGCGGCTTGGTCGTGCTGACCTTTCTCGGCGTAGCCGGCATCGGCGCCGCACTGTTTTTTACGCTCAAATCGGAATTGGCGCCGCTGGAGGATCGCGGTGTTTTCATCGTCTTCCTGAGCGCACCGGAAGGCGCCACCTTGCAGTACACCGACGGTTATGCGCGCGAAATCGAAAAGATTCTGGCGCAAGTTCCCGAGATCAACACCTATTTCACCGTGGTGGCGCCGGGGCTGGAAAAACCCAATCCGGTCAACAGCGCGATTGC